>DATGGC010000091.1:0-8552 GCA_035308745.1 Candidatus Limnocylindrales bacterium
CCCCGACGGCACCGCGTGCATCGCGACCCGGGTCCCCGTCCAGTCCCGGACCGAGACCGGATTGGGCGTATCGACCTGGTCGACATAGTGGACCCGGAACCCTTCGGGCACGGCCAACCCGGCGGCCTCCCCGGCCGCCGCGGCCAGGGCTTCGAGCTCGGGCCGGGCGAGGACGACCATGCTCCGGGTGGGCAGGACGGTGGCGGCCAGGGTCACGATCCGCGAGCCGACCCGATAGCGGGTGCCGCCCGGCTCCTGCTCGACGGCGCCTTCGCGCTGGAGCGAGCCGAGGAGGCGGGCCACAGTGCTCTTGGGCAGCTCGACCTGGTCGGCGATGTCGGTGACCCCGAGCGGACCCTCGGCCAGGGCCGAGAGCACGGCGAAGGCCCGCTCGATCGATTGGACCCGATTGGCTCGCCGCCCCGGCGCCCGGGCTATGGACATCAGGCCGCCCCATCCGCTACGCTGCAGGTCGTTGTTCCATCATACGGCATGGTTCCGCATTGCGGAACAGCAGTCCGCGGGATCCGCACAGGAGTCGGTCGGGCAATGACCCAGGAAGAATTCCCCGAGGTCGACCTCGCCGCCCTGTCCGACGCGGAGCTGACCGAGCAGATGCACAACGACCTGTACGACGGGATGGCCGCCGAGATCGTCGAGGGCACCAACATCCTGCTCGGCCGCGGCTGGTCGGCGACCCGCGTCCTCGATGACGCGCTGGTGGCCGGGATGAAGATCGTGGGCATCGACTTCCGGGACGGGATCCTGTTCGTGCCCGAGGTCCTCCTGGCGGCCAACGCCATGAAGGCCGGCATGGGCATCCTCCGCCCGCTGCTGGCCGAGACTGGCGCCCAGCCGATCGGCAAGGTCGTGATCGGCACGGTCAAGGGCGACATCCACGACATCGGCAAGAACCTGGTGGGGATGATGCTCGAGGGGGCCGGCTTCGAGGTCTTCGACCTGGGCATCAACACCGATGCCGACAAGTTCCTGGCCGCGCTCGAGCTGCACCACCCCGACATCCTCGGGATGTCGGCCCTGCTGACCACCACGATGCCGTATATGAAGGTGGTCATCGACACGATGAAGGCGCGCGGCATCCGCGACGACTACATCGTGCTGGTCGGCGGCGCCCCGCTCAACGAGGAGTTCGGGATCGCGGTGGGGGCCGATGCCTATTGCCGCGATGCGGGCGTGGCCGCCGACATGGCCCGCTCGCTCATCGACAAGCGTCGTGCCAGCGTCGCCTGACCGGCGGGCCAGCCAACCGCCGGACGCGCCCCGGGTCCTCGTCATCGGCTGCGGCGCGCTGGCCCGGGAGCTCGTCGAGCTGACCCGCCGGCCGGGCTTCGAGCACGTCGACCTGACCTGCCTGCCGGCGACGCTCCACAACCGGCCCGGTGGCATTCCGGCCGCGGTCCGGCGCAAGATCCAGGCCGCCCGCGCCTCCTACGGCACGATCTTCATCGCCTATGCCGACTGCGGCACCGGCGGCCTGCTCGACCGGGTCCTCGAGGAAGAGGGCGTCGAGCGCCTGGCGGGCGCCCACTGCTACGAGTTCTACGCCGGCCGGGCGGCCTTTGCCCGGATCACCGACGACGATCCGGCGACCTTCTTCCTGACCGACTTCCTGGCCCGCAACTTCGACCGGCTGGTGATCCGGGGGCTGGGCATCGACCGCCACCCGGAGCTCCTGCCGGTCTACTTCGGCAACTACCGCCGCCTGATCTACCTGGCCCAATCCGACGATCCGGCGCTCCTGGCCATTGCCCGCCGGGCCGCCCGGCGCCTGGGGCTGGCCTTCGAGCATCGATCGACCGGCCTGGGCGAGCTGGCCACGACGATCACCGCCGTGGCCCAGGCCACGGGCCGGCCGGCGGGCACCGCCCGGGATGCCGCCTGATGGCCGCCCTGACCGTGATCTGGTGGCGCGATATTCCTGCCCAGGTGGTGGCCAAGGACGCCCGGCGGGCCTCGAAGGTCGTCCTCCATCCGCGCTTCCAGGTGGCGATCGACCGGGCCGCGGTCAAGGCCGGCCGGCGCGAGATGGACGCCTACATCGCGGAGTGGCGCAAGACCCAGCGTCCGTGCGGCGACGACCTCGAGGCCGAGGTGGCTGCCGAGTCCAGCCGCCTCGAGCACGAGTACAGCCGCGAGGTCCTCGCCCGCCTCGTCGCCGGCGGCGGCGTCCAGGCCGAGGAGCCCGCTTCGTGACCCGGACCGTCGTCGGCTCGGCCACCCGGACCGTGGTGATCGGCTCGGACGATCCGTTCGTGATCATCGGCGAGCGGATCAACCCCACCGGCCGGAAGCTGCTGGCCGAGGAGATGAAGAACGGCGACTTCAGCCGGGTCGAGCGCGACGTCCTGGCCCAGGTCGAGGCCGACGCCCACATGCTCGACGTCAATGCCGGCATCCCGCTGGCCGACGAGCCGGCGATCCTGGCCCGCACGATCCAGCTGGTCCAGTCCCTGACCGACCTGCCCCTGTCGATCGACTCGTCGATCGTCGACGCGCTCGAGGCCGGGCTGGCGGTCTACCGGGGCAAGGCCCTGGTCAACTCGGTTACCGGCGAGGACGAGCGCCTGGAGCGCGTCCTGCCCCTGGTCAGGAAGTACGGCGCGGCGGTCGTCGCGATCTCCAATGATGAGACCGGGATCTCGGAGGATCCCGATGTGCGATTCGCGGTGGCCAAACACATTGTCGAGCGGGCCGCGGATCACGGCATTCCGCGCGAGGACATCCTGGTCGATCCCCTGCTGATGCCGATCGGGGCGCTGCCCAGGGCCGGCCGGCAGGTCTTCCGGATCCTCAACCGGCTGCGCGACGAGCTGGGCGTGAACAGCACCTGCGGCGCCTCGAACGTCAGCTTCGGACTGCCCAACCGGGAGGGCATCAACGGCGCCTTCCTGGCGATGGCGATGGCCAGCGGCCTGACCTCGGCGATCACCAACCCGCTCCTGGCCGAGGTCCGCCAGTCGGTGATGGCGGCCGACGTCCTGCTCGGCAACGACCCCGAATGCGGCCGCTGGATCCGGACCTACCGGGTGGCCCCGGCCGAAGGCGAGCAGGGCCGCCGGGTCAACCGCCGGCGCGATGGGGTCGCCGCCCCGGTCGCCGGCTAGCCCGGAGGACGGTCCGCTGACTTCGGCCCCAGTCGATTCAGCCGAGCCGGCCAAGCCGGCGGCACAGGTCGTCTTCACCCCGTCCGGCCGGCGCGGCCGGTTCGCCCCGGGCACGACCGTCCTCGATGCCGCCCGCTCACTGGGGGTCGACATCGACTCGGTGTGCGGCGGCCGGGGGATCTGCGGGCGCTGCCAGGTCAGCCCGGGGATCGGCGCGTTTCCGAAGCTGGGCCTGACCTCGAGCCTCGAGCACCTGTCCGCTGCGGGCAGCCTCGAGACGACCTACCGGGCGGAGCACGGGCTGGCCGCCGACCGCCGCCTGAGCTGCACGGCGACCGTCGAAGGCGACCTGCTGATCGATGTCCCACCCGAGAGCCAGGTCCACCGCCAGGTCGTGCGCAAGGGCCTCGAGCTGCGCGAGTTCGTCGTGGATCCAGTCGTCCGGCTGCACTACGTGGAGGTCGTCCGGCCGGAGCTGGCCTCACCGAACGGCGACCTGGTCCGGCTCTTCGAGGCGCTCGAGCGCGAGTGGGGCCTGACCGGGCTGGACGCCGACCTGGGGGTGATCCGCGCCCTCCAGCCGGCCCTGGCCGCGGGCGACTACCGGGTCACCGTGGCCGTCCACGACGGCCACCAGCTGACCGCCATCTGGCCCGGCCTCCACGACCGGGCCTACGGCGTGGCGATCGACGTGGGCTCGACCACGATCGCCGGCCATCTGGCCGACCTGTCGGACGGCTCGGTGCTGGCCTCGAACGGCGTGATGAACCCCCAGATCCGCTTCGGCGAGGACGTGATGAGCCGCGTCTCGTACGTGATGATGCATCCCGAGGGCGCCGAGGAGATGACCCGGGTCGTGCGCAAGGGCCTCGATGGGCTGATCGCCGGGCTCGCCCTGCGGGCGGGGATCAAGCGGGCCGACATCCTGGAGCTGGCGATCGTCGGTAACCCGACCATGCACCATCTGCTGCTGGGCATCGATCCGACGCCATTGGGCGGCGCGCCGTTCGCCCTGGCAACCGACCGGGCGGTCCGGCTGCCGGCCGCGGAGCTGGACCTGCGGGTCAATCCCGGGGCCCGGGTCTACGTCCTGCCGTGCATCGCCGGCCATGTCGGGGCCGACACCGCCGCCGTCATCCTGTCCGAGACGCCCTACCAGTCGGAGCGGCTGGTCCTGATCGCCGATGTCGGCACCAACGCCGAGATCGTCCTCGGCAATCGCGACCACCTGCTGGCCGCCTCGAGCCCGACCGGGCCGGCGTTCGAGGGCGCCCAGATCAGCTCCGGCCAGCGCGCCGCGCCGGGGGCGATCGAGCGAGTCCGGATCGACCGGGCCACCCTCGAGCCGCGCTTCAAGGTGATCGGCAGCGAGCTGTGGTCGGACGAGGCTGGCTTCGCCGAGGCTGCCGCGGAGCTCGGGGTCACGGGCATCTGCGGCTCGGGGATCGTCGAGGTGATCGCCGAGCTGTTCCTGGCCGGGGTGATCACCGCCGATGGGATCGTGGACGGCGGCCTGGCCGCCCGGACGCCGCGAATCATCGCCGAGGGGCGGACCTTCTCCTACGTCCTGCACGACGGCCAGCCCCGGATCGTGATCACCCAGGGCGATGTCCGGGCGATCCAGCTGGCCAAGGCGGCCCTCTACGCGGGCGCCCAGCTGCTGATGGACCATGCCGGGGTGACCGCGGTCGACGAGATCCGGCTGGCGGGCGCCTTCGGCAGCCAGATCGACCTGACCCACGCGATGGTCCTCGGCCTGATCCCGGACTGCGACCTGGCCCACGCGCGCTCGGCCGGCAACGCAGCCGGGACCGGTGCCCTGATCGCCCTCCTGTCGGGGACCGCCCGGGCCGAGATCGAAGCCGTGGTCCGCACGGTCGAGAAGATCGAGACGGCGATCGAGCCACGCTTCCAGGAGCACTTCGTGGACGCCATGGCCTTTCCCCACCGAACCGCCGAGATGCCCCATCTCGCCCGGGTCATCGACCTGCCGCCTCGCCCCGACGCCGTTCCCGGCGCCGATCCGCGAGCGGCTCAACGCCGCCGCCGCGCGCTCGTCGCGGCCGGCCAGGAGGACCGTTGATGGACGACAGCCCCCGCCAGCGGAGCGGCGGCCGGGCCGGCCGGCAGGCCCTCCGGGCACACAGCCACATCGAGCGCCAGCCGTTCCTGACCCGCAAGCTGGCGCCCTTCGAGGTCCTCGGCGAGGAGGGCCTGGCCCAGATCGAGTACAACGCCGACACGATCCTGCAGGAGGTCGGCCTTGAATTCCGCGGGGATGCCGACGCGCTCCGCCTGTTTGCCGACGCCGGCGCCGACGTCCAGGGCGAGCGGGTCCGCTTCCCACGCGGGATGTGCCGCCAGATCGTCCAGGCCACGGCGCCGCGCGAGTTCATCCAGCACGCCCGCAACCCCCGGAACAACGTGGTGATCGGTGGCATGAACACCGTCTTTGCCCCGAACTACGGCTCGCCGTTCGTGCGCGACCTGGACAACGGCCGGCGCTACGGCACGATCGAGGACTTCCGCAACTTCGTGAAGCTGGCCTACGCCAGCCCGCACATGCACCACTCCGGGGGGACGATCTGCGAGCCGGTCGACGTGCCGGTCAACAAGCGCCACCTGGACATGGTCTACAGCCACATCCGCTACTCGGACAAGCCGTTCATGGGCTCGGTCACGGCGCCCGAGCGGGCCCGGGACACCGTCGAGATGGCCCGGCTGACCTTCGGTGCCGAGTTCATCGACAGCCACCCGGTGGTCCTCAGCCTGATCAACGCCAACTCGCCGCTCGTCTGGGACGGGACGATGCTCGGCGCGGCGCGGGCCTACGCCGAGGCCAACCAGGCGACCCTGATGACCCCGTTCATCCTGGCCGGGGCGATGGCCCCGGTGACTGCCGCCGCCGTGTGTGCCCAGACCCTGGCCGAATCGCTGGGCGGGATGACCTTCTGCCAGCTGGTCCGGCCGGGCGCGCCGGTCGTCCTCGGCTCGTTCGCCAGCTCGATGTCGATGCAGTCGGGGGCACCGACCTTCGGCACCCCGGAGCCGGCCCTGGTCCTCTACGCGATGGCCGCCCTGGCCCGCCGGCTGGGCGTCCCGTTCCGCTCCGGCGGCAGCCTGTGCGCCTCGAAGATCGCCGATGCCCAGGCTGCCTACGAGTCGGCGGCCACTCTCCAGCCGACGGTCCTGGCCGGCGTCAACTTCGTGCTCCATGCCGCCGGCTGGCTCGAGGGCGGGCTGGCGATCGGCTACGAGAAGTTCATCCTGGACGCCGACCAGTGCGGGATGATGCAGGTCTTCGCCCAGGGGATCGACCTCTCGGAGAACGGCCAGGCGGTCGACGCGATCCTGGCCAATGAGCCCGGCGTCCACTTCCTGGGCAGCGCCCACACCCTGGCCAACTTCGAGACGGCCTTCTATCGCTCCGAGATCGCCGACAACAACAGCTTCGAGAAGTGGCTCGAGGACGGCGCGCTCGATGCCGCCCAGCGGGCGAACGCCATCTGGAAGCGGATGCTGGCCGAGTACCAGGCGCCCGAGATCGACCCCGGCGTGGACGAGGCCCTGCTCGATTTCATCGCCCGCAAGAAGGCGTCGATGCCCGACGCGTTCGTGTAGGCCCGGCCGGACGTGGTCTTCCGCCGCGCGCCCGAGCTCGATCCTGCGGCCCGTGACGCGCTGATCCGGGTCCTGGCCAACCCCAAGTTCGAGCTCCTGCCGCTCAAGAGCGTCGATGCCCAGTCGGCGTTCCTGCCCGTCGGAGCGACGGTGTCGGTCACGGCCTCGCCGTCCAAGGGGATCGAGGCCACGATCGAGCTGACGGTGCGCCTGGCCGAGCGCGGCTTCCTGGCGATCCCCCACCTGTCGGCCCGGATGATCCGCGATCGGGCCCATCTCAAATCGCTGCTGGCCGGCCTCGCCGCGGGCGGTATCAGCCGGGCGTTCGTCGTGGGTGGCGACGCCGACGAGCCGGGCGACTACCCCGACGGCCTGAGCCTGCTCCGGGCGATGGCCGAGCTCGGCCATCCCTTCGCCGAGATCGGGATCCCGTGCTATCCCCAGGGTCACGCGACCATCCCCGACGATCGGCTGCTGGCCGCGCTGGCCGAGAAGCAGGGCTTCGCGACCTCGATGACCACTCAGCTGTGCTTCGACCCCAAGGCGATCCGGACCTGGTTGCTCGATCGCCGGGCGGACGGGATCAGCCTGCCGGTCACGATCGGGATCCCGGGCGTCGCCGAGCTCCACAAGCTGATCGAGATCAGCGCCCGGATCGGTGTCCGCGACTCGCGCCGCTTCGTGACCAAGAACACCGCGCTGGTCGGGCGGATCCTGCGGCCCGGCGGCTATCGCCCGGACGGCCTGCTGGCGGCCCTGGCGCCGCTCCTGCTCGACCCGCTCGCCGATGTCCATGGCCTCCACCTGTACACCTTCAACCAGGTCGAGACGACCGAGGAATGGCGCCAGGCGTACCTGGCCGGCCTGGCCGCCCTGGGCTCCGCGGCCGCCGCGTCCTGATCCGGCTCGATCGGCTACCTTCAGTCGATGAACGAGACAACGACCACCGCCACAGGCACCTTCTCGGTCGACTCATGGAAGGACGAGCCGGTGGCAGATCCCGACGAGAGCTGGGCAACCGATCCGTCGCGCAAGGTCGGCTGGGTCCAGCTGGCAAAGACGTTCCACGGCGACCTCGAGGGCCACAGCACCGTTGACATGCTGAGCGTCATGGCTGGTGGCGCGCCGGCCGGCTATGTCGCGATCGAGCGGGTAACCGGGACGCTTGGCGGCCACATCGGCAGCTTCATCCTCCAGCACGCAGCCACGGCCGACGGCGACGACCAGCGCCTGCGGATCGAGGTCGTGCCCCGGACCGGCGCCGGCGAGCTGGCCGGGCTGAGCGGCGAGCTCGAGATCATCCGGGCCGACGACGGCAGCCACTCCTACGCCTTCCACTACCGGCTCGAAGGCCAGTAGGCGATGGCCATTGGCGATCGCGTCGTCCTGGTCAGCGGTGCGACGGGCATCCTCGGCCGCGTGGTGGTCGCCCGTTTCGCGGCCGCCGGAGCGCGGCTCGGGCTGGTCGGGACGCACCTTGACCGACTCACGACCGCCGCGTCGGACCTGCATCTCGATGCCGATCGCTGGGTTGCGGGCGTCGGCGACCTGCGCGATCCGGCATCGACCCGGGCGGCGGTCAAGTCGGTCGTCGAGCGCTTCGGCCGGGTCGACGTCGTCCTCCACCTGGTCGGGGGCTGGGTCGGTGGCACCGCGGTCGTCGACCTCGACCCGAAGGAGCTCACGAGGATGCTCGACCAGCACCTCTGGACCACCCTCAACATCGTCCAGGCCGCCCTGCCCGGGATGATCGCCCGGGGCTGGGGCCGGGTCGCCGCCGTCGGCTCTCGGCCGGCCCTCGAGGCG
>DATGGC010000092.1:0-1800 GCA_035308745.1 Candidatus Limnocylindrales bacterium
GGCTTGGCGACGCCGGTGAAGGTGAACTTGGCGGCCTCCCCGGTGCCATCGGTGTCGACGATGACGATCTGGCCCGGCCTGAGCTCACCGAACAGGATCTTTTCCGACAGGCTGTCTTCGATCTCCCGCTGGATGGTGCGGCGCAACGGCCTGGCGCCCAGGACCGGATCGTAGCCGCGCTGCGACAGCAGGTCCTTGGCGTCTGGCCGCAGCTCGATGGCCATGTCCCGGTCCTTGAGGCGGTCGTCCAGCTTGGCGATCATCAGGTCGACGATGCGGAAGATCTCCTCCCGTTCGAGCTGGTGGAACACGATGATGTCGTCGACGCGGTTGAGGAACTCGGGCCGGAAGTGCTGCTTCAGCTCCTCCTGCACCTTGGCCTTCATCCGGTCGTAGGTGCCGGTGGCGTCACCGTCCCGGGTGAAGCCCATCCGCAGGCCCTTCGAGATGTCCCGGGTGCCCAGGTTCGTGGTCATGATGATGACCGTGTTCTTGAAGTCAACCATCCGGCCCTGCGCGTCGGTCAGGCGCCCGTCCTCCAGGATCTGCAGCAGCGAGTTGAAGATGTCCGGGTGCGCCTTCTCGATCTCGTCGAACAGGACGACGGAGAACGGCCGCCTGCGGACCTTCTCGGTGAGCTGGCCGCCCTCCTCGTAGCCGACGTACCCGGGCGGGGAACCGAACAGCCGCGAGACGGTGTGCTTCTCCATGTACTCGCTCATGTCGAGCTGGATGAGCGAGTCCTCGTCGCCGAACAGGAACTCGGCCAGCGTCTTGGACAGCTCGGTCTTGCCGACGCCGGACGGGCCCGCGAAGATGAACGACCCGCCGGGGCGCTTGGGGTCCTTCAGGCCCGCGCGGGTGCGCCTGATCGCCTGGGACAGCGCCCTGATCGCGTCGTTCTGCCCGATGACCCGCTTGTGCAGCTCATCCTCCATGCGCAGCAGGCGCTGCGATTCCTCTTCGGTGAGCTTGAACACCGGGATCCCGGTGGCGGTGGCGAGCACCTCGGCGATGAGCTCCTGGTTCACCTCGGCGACGACATCCATGTCGCCGGCCTTCCACTCCTTCTCCCTGGACGCCTTCTTGGCCAGCAGCTGCTTCTCGTTGTCGCGCAAAGCTGCTGCCTTTTCGAAGTCCTGGGAGTCGATGGCCGATTCCTTCTCACGGCGCACCTGGGCGATCTTCTCGTCGTACTCGCGCAGGTCGGGCGGGGCGGTCATGCGGCGGATCCGCATCCGCGAGCCGGCCTCGTCGATCAGGTCGATGGCCTTGTCCGGCAGGAACCTGTCGCTGATGTAGCGGTCGGCGAGCTGCGCCGCGGCGACCAGCGCGTCGTCCGTGATGGACACGCGGTGATGCGCCTCGTACCGGTCCCGCAGCCCCTTGAGGATCTCGATCGTGTGCGAGATCGTGGGCTCCGCCACCTGGATGGGCTGGAACCGGCGCTCGAGCGCCGCGTCCTTCTCCAGGTACTTGCGGTACTCGTCCAGGGTCGTGGCGCCGATGGTCTGCAGTTCGCCGCGGGCGAGCATCGGCTTGAGGATCGAGGCGGCGTCGATGGCACCCTCGGCCGCGCCGGCCCCGACGAGCGTGTGGATCTCGTCGATGAACAGGATGATGTCGCCGCGGGTGCGGATCTCCTTGAGGACCTTCTTGAGCCGCTCTTCGAAGTCACCGCGGTACCGCGAGCCGGCGACCAGGGCGCCGAGGTCCAGCGTGTAGAGCTGCTTGTCCTTGATGGTCTCGGGCACCTCGCCCTTGACGATCTTCTGCGCCAGGCCCTCCACGACCGCGGTC
>DATGGC010000093.1:0-10845 GCA_035308745.1 Candidatus Limnocylindrales bacterium
ACGGACGACACCTTCGAATCGGGATCACCAGGGATTGGCTTCAATTTCGGTTGCGGCGACACCTACGTTGACCACGGCTTTACGAATTTCGAGGTCGAGTCCTGGAACAGCTGAGGCGAGGGCTGAATGCTGGTGCTCAACGTTGGTCTTGTCCAGGCGTCGGTGAGCATCGCCCCGATCCGGCCGCCGTCCACACGGCGTCAGCAGTGGGCTCCGACGACCGGCCGACCGAGGCAGCCAAGAACCGAATAGGGAGGGGTCAGCCCCACGATGAAAGTCGCAGATGTCACCGCGTTTGTCGTATCGCCGGGGTGGGTATTCGTTCGCGTACGTTGTGAGGATGGCGCGTTGGGGTGGGGTGAGTGTGGGATCACCTCTCGCGCTAAGACCATCCGATCAGCCGTTGACGAACTTGGGGTTCTGCTGATTGGGCGAGACCCGCGTTGCATTGAAGCCAACTGGCAGTTACTCAAACGATCCAGCTTCTATACGGGCGGGCCGATTTTGGCCGCAGCTTCGGCGGGGATCGACATCGCCCTTTGGGATCTCACGGCGCGATCCCATGGGATCAGCATCCACGAATTGTTGGGGGGCGCCGTCCGGACACGCGTTCCCGCCTACGCATGGATCGGGTCGGACGACGACGACGATCCCGGAAACCTCGCTGACGAGGCGTTCGGCAAGATTGCGGCCGGCTACTGGGCCGTCAAGATGTCGGCCCGTGTAGCCGAAGCGCTTCCGACGCAGGCGGAGATCGCCCGAGTCGTCAGCGGTGCCGAGGCTATCCGGACCAAGCTCGGACCGGAGGGTCGTTTTGCGATTGATCTCCATGGCCGCTTCACGGGACCGGCTGGGAGGCTACTCCTGCGGGCCTTGGAACCCAGTGCGCCACTCTTTGTGGAGGAGCCGACGAGACCCGAATTCCCGCGCCAGATCAGCGAGTTAACCAGAAGCACCATCATCCCGATCGCTGCGGGCGAGCGCCAGTTTGAGCGCCGTGAGTTTCTGCCTCTATTTGAAGCGGGCATCGCCATCGCCCAGCCAGACGTCGCAGAAGCATTCGGGATCAGCGAAACCCGGCGGATCGCCTCCATGGCGGAGATGTATGGCATCTCCGTGGCGCCGCATTGCGCAATCGGTCCGATCGCCCTCGCAGCTTCGCTTCAAGTGGCGTCGGCGATTCCCAATTTGCTCACGCTCGAGCAGGATGCCGACGTCTTCAGCGATGGATTCTCGAGGTATTTGGTTACCACCGCCCTGTTCCAACCGCACGAGGGCTATCTGGAGGTTCCTCTTGGCCCCGGCCTCGGCATTGAGGTGAATGAGGAAGCGGTAGAAACGGACGCCGCAACTGGCCCAGTCCCATGGGCGCCCCCCATTTGGCACCACCCGGATGGATCCTACGCCGACTGGTGACCCAATCGTGACCCCGCTATGGGTTGGTCCCAGGCTGGACTCGCAGGCTGAAATCGCGCTCGCTCAGAGCCGGCGTACTGGTTGGCGGGTAAGATGGCGGCCGCGGCTCAGCGCCGCATCGCGCGCCTGTAGCTCAGTGGATAGAGCGTCGGCCTCCGGAGCCGAAGGTCGCAGGTTCGAATCCTGTCGGGCGCGCCATTCCGTCGTGTCCCTGGGCGCGGGCGAGGCTGCTGGCTGAACCGCCCTCTCAGCGCGAGAAGGTCAGGTGGGTGATCCCGCTCGGCGCGACCTCCGATGTCACGCGGTAGCCCGCCTCGAGGCCACGCAGGTCGTCCCATAGCCGCCCGCCCCGGCCCAGCAGGATCGGGACGATGGCGACATGGAGCCGGTCGACGAGCCCGGCCTTGAGGAACTCGCGGACGACGGTCGGCCCGCCGCCGATTCGCACGTCCTTGCCGCCGGCAGCGTTGGTCGCGAGGTCGAGGGCCTCGGGGGGCGTCGCAGCGACGAAGTGGAAGGTCGTGCCGCCCGCCATCTCCAGCACCGGGCGCGGGCTGTGGGTGAGCACGAACACCGGCACCCGGAACGGCGGCTCGTCGCCCCACCAGCCGCGCCAGTCCGGATCATCCGGGTTGGCATGGAGCCCGAACATACCGGCGCCCATGATCTCCGCGCCGACCTCGGCGAAATACGCCTGGGCGTACTCGTCGTCGACGCCGGTGGTTCCTTCGCCGGACGCGTCGTGCAGCACGCGGGCCCGGAACGTGCGGGTCGCGACATAGGCCGCGACGAGGCGGCCCCAGTCGTCCCCGAACGGGTTCTCGGGTGTCTGGTCGGTCGTCGTCGCGAAGCCGTCCAGGGAGATGTTCAGGTCAACACGAACGGCCATGGTCAGCTCCAGAATGCGGTGAGCGGCTCGGCGAGGGCTCGACCCTGATCGTAGCCGGCCTGTGCGGCCGGAGGCAGCACGGATCCAGGTGCTCCGACCCGCGGGCTTATCGCTTCTTGCCCCCAAAGCCGGGGAGGGCCGTGGCCTGCTCCATCCACGACGCGAGCAGGACTTCGTCGATGTCGTCCACTGCTGCGAGGTCCACGCCCCGCGACGCCTTGCCCATGCCGATCGGCGTCACGGGCGGAACGGGCACGAGGCTCGTGCCGCGCCCGAAGGTGAGCTTGACGTGGCCGGCAAAGCCGCCGCACGAGAAGCACCAGCCGTCGCCCACGCCGTACCAGGCCATGCCCCACTTCACGCTGCGCTGCAGGCCCGGCAACGTCGCCGCGGCGAGGGCATCGATCCGCTCGGCGATCGAGCGTTGCGGCTGGGGCAGGCTGCCGATGTAGGCAAAGACCGGCTTGTCGCCGAGGGCGGCCTTGGCGGGGCTGGCCCGGCCGGTCATGGCCGCCGGCAGGTTCGTGAGGACGACGCCGTGCTGGCCGGCCCCGGCCTCTGGCGTGGTCCCTTGTTCGGGCGACGACATCGTCAGCAGACCTCGTGAATTGGCGGGCAAACGAACGACTGAGCCGGTACCACTGTAGGCTTTGCCGTGACGATCGTGCGCGCGGTCAGGCAGATGAAAGGGACCAGGCAATGCCCGACATCAACCTTCGAGAAGCTGAAGCTGCGGTCGCTGCGGCCAAGCAGAAGGCCGCCGATCTGGGAACCAAGATGGATATCGCCGTCGTGGATTCCGGTGCCAATCTGAAGGCCTTCGCGCGAATGGACGACGCGTGGCTTGGCTCGGTCGACATCGCCATGCGCAAGGCGCGGACGGCCCGCTACTTCGACATGCCGTCCGGCGACATCGGCGCGCTGTCACAGCCCGGCGGCCCGCTCTACAACATCGAGCACTCGAACGGCGGCCTCATCTCGTTCCCGGGCGGCGTCCTGATCAAGAACAAGGCCGGCGAGATCATCGGCGCGATCGGCGTCTCGGGCAGCAGCGTCGAGAACGACGACGCCGTTGCTCGCGCGGGAGCCGCCGCGATCGCCTAGGGGTCCGATCGACACAACCTGTCGGGCGGGCGCTGCCGTCCGTCCGCAGCGAGGAGATTTCGATGCCTGCGAACCGGGTCGTCAAATTCCAGGGTCCTGGAGAAGTAGTCGTCGAGTCGATCGACTACCCCAAGCTCGAGATCCCGCGCGACGTCGCTGCCTGGCTTGGCATCCCGGCGAAGGCGCCCCATGCCGCGATTCTCAAGGTCGTTTCCACGAACATCTGCGGCAGTGATCAGCACATGGTTCGTGGCCGCACGACGGCGGCTGTCGGCCAGACCCTGGGCCATGAGATCACCGGTGAGATCGTCGAGGTCGGCGACGACGTCCTCTTCGTCAAGCCGGGCGACATCTGCTCCGTGCCGTTCAACATCGCCTGCGGACGGTGCCGGATGTGCAACGAAGGCAAGACGGGTGTCTGCCTCAACGTCAATCCAGCCCGGCCGGGCGCGGCCTACGGCTATGTCGACATGGGCGGCTGGATCGGCGGGCAGGCCGAGTACGTGATGATCCCGTTCGCGGACTTCAACTTGCTCAAGTTTCCCGATCGCGATCAGGCCCTCGAGAAGATCCGCGACCTGACGATGCTGTCGGACATCTTTCCAACCGGGTACCACGGCGCGGCAACCGCCGGGGTGACGACCGGCTCGACGGTCTATGTGGCCGGAGCCGGACCAGTCGGATTGGCGGCGGCGTACGCGGCCCAGCTCCTCGGCGCGTCGATCGTCATCGTCGGCGACCTGATCGCGGATCGCCTGGCCCAGGCCCGCAGCTTCGGGTGCGAAACGGTTGATCTGAGCAGCGGCGTGGCCCTCAGCGACCAGATTGCCGCGATCACCGGCGAGCCCGTCGTCGATGCCGCGGTGGATGCGGTCGGCTTCGAGGCCCGGGGCCATGGCGCCGATGCCGGCGAGGCGCCGGCCACGGTCCTCAACGATGTGATGGGCATCAGCCGGGTCGGGGCCGGGATCGGCATCCCCGGGCTGTACGTCACCGGCGATCCTGGCGCGCTCGACGACGACGCCAGGATCGGCCAGCTCAAGGTGCGCATTGGCCTGGGTTGGGCGAAGTCGCACCGCTTCCAGACCGGTCAGTGTCCCGTCAAGTCCTACAACCGGCTGCTCATGAACCTGATCCTGGCGGACAAGGCGCACATCGCCAAGGCGGTCAACGCCACGGTCATCTCCCTCGACGGCGCCCCCAAGGCCTACCGCGAGTTCGACGGGGGCGCCGCCAAGAAGTTCGTCATTGATCCGCATTCGATGATCCCCGCCTAGGACCGGTCGGCTCGGTCAGGAGAGTCAGGTGGCCAGGGTCCTGGGGATCGGCGGCGAGTTCATGATCAACCGGGCGGTCGACGACCTCGACGGGATCCTGGCGATGTGCGCCCAGCACGGCGTCGCGGCGAATGTCGTGGCCGACGAGTCGATGGGCCGCTTCGCCCACATCCTCGACCCGACGGGACGAAGATCGAGCTCTGGCAGCCCAAGCCCGACTGACCGCAGGGCAGTCGCTCGGACGTGTCGTCGAGCGGCTACTTCGCCGGGAGG
Organism: Candidatus Limnocylindrales bacterium; assembly: GCA_035308745.1. GTDB lineage: Bacteria > Chloroflexota > Limnocylindria > Limnocylindrales > CSP1-4 > Palsa-1033. Next base: position 4,960 of record DATGGC010000093.1, read on the forward strand.
GCCGCCGACAGGATGCGGGTCGCCCACTCGAGCGACCGGGGCTCGACCGCCCGTCCCTGGGCGACCAGGCGCTTGATCGTGCGCTCGCTCTCGACGCGAACGCCGCCAAACGTGCTCGGCGGATTGATCAACGGCCAGTCGCCGTCGACGAAGCAGAGCACGGGCGTGATCGGCGGCAGCACCCCGCCGCCGGTTGCTTCAAGCGCTTCCTTGACGACCTTGGCCTGCCAGACGACCTTCTCGGCCAGTCCGGAGCAGTCGCGCCGGCCCACGTACAGCCGGTAGTCGGCGCGGAAGATGCTGCCCTTGTTGTGGATCCCGATCCGGCCGGCGTAGCGCTTGGCGTCGACGACGAACACGCCGGCGGGCCCGATCACGATGTGGTCGATGTTGGCGCGCGTTCGCGGCATGCGGCGATCGTGGAGGACGACGATGCCGGGCATCTCGGCCAGCACCTGGCCGAGCAGCTCCTCGCCGCGAGCCCCATCCCCCCAGGCACGCTTGGGTTGGGGCGCGCTCGGGACGGGCAGGGCGGTCTCGGCCGTCTCCGGCACGGGGCGGGCTTCGGGTCGTGCTTCGCTGCCAACATCCATTTGGGGCCGAGCGTAAAGCGGGAGATGGGCAGGTCGCCGTCCCTCGATCGTCCTAGCCCGGACCGCCGGACGCTGGCTGATTCAGCGAGCCGAAGATCGCGGCGCTCCCGGCGCGGTAGGACGGGGCGACCGGCTCAAACGGATCTCGCGTTTTGGCCGCCGGCTCCGGCTGACCGGCGCAGAGCGAACCAGACCGCATCCCGACTAGTACTTCTGGCGAGCCCGCGACAGGACTGTGCAGCGGCGCACCGGCGCGGGGGCGCACCAGCGAGCGTCAAATTAGTACTTTTGGGCCCCCTCTCCGGTCCTAGGACCGTCCTACCTTCGTCCTGCCTGCGAGATGCGCAGGGCAGTGACGAGGAAGCGGCGACATGTATTCCGATCTGTGGACCGACCCGTGGCGCTGATCTACGCACGGCAGCCGGCTGACAGCCGGCCCGCCGGCCTCGGTGTTCGCGCCGAGCTGACCGAACGAACCCAGGCCGCGCTCGACCAGGCCCGCCGCGACCTGTCCCGCCTCGACGCCGGTGACCCCGGCCGGAATGCCCTCGAGTCGGAGCTGACCGAGCTCGCCCTCCTCCAGAACGACCTCGAGCAGCGCCTGGCGTCGCCCCGGGTGCTCGAGGCGATCGCCCTCCTGCGCTCGAGCAACCGCCCGGCAGCGCGCCGGCTGTCGTTGTGAGCTGGACCCGTCCGATGATGGAGATGGTCGACTTCTACCGGATCCTGCAGGTCGATCCGCAGGCCGAGCCCGAGGTGATCCAGGCGGCGCATCGGACGCTGGCCCGCAAGTACCACCCCGATATCCCGGGCGGGTCCGAGTCGCGCATGGTGGCGATCAACCAGGCCTGGGACGTCCTCAGCAATCCCAAGGCCCGGAGCGCCTACGACCAGGGCCGGTCGGTGGTGACCGCCTCGTCCACGCCGCCGGCGCCCCATCCCAGCGAGCCGGCCTGGGGCCAGGGTGCGCCCCGCCCGAGCGGACCGGCCTCGGGCACGGTCCTCGACTTCGGGCGCTACGCCGGCTGGTCATTCGGCCAGATCGCGCGCCACGACCCCGACTTTCTCCTGTGGCTCGCACGAGCGCCGATCGGCCGGGCGTTCCGGGCCGAGATCGAGGCGTTGCTCTCGCCCAAGCCGGCCGCTCCAACCGCGTCCGCCCAGCATCCCCGCCGTCGCTTCGCCCACCGCTGAGCGGCTAGAGGCCGATCTCGAACCGGATATCGGGTGACGGGCGGACGGTCCGGATCTGGACGTGGCGGCCGAGGAGCATCGCGATCAGCTCGGCGAAGCTGCCCACCCGATCGATCTTGGGCAGCGCCTTCGTCAGCGTGCGGACCTGATCGGCGGTCAGCGGATCGCGGGTGACAACGTGGAAACGGAGGTCGTGCCAGGCAAAGGTCTCGACGCATTCCGGCGCGCTGGTTCGAACGTCCTCGATGTCCGGCGTCAACGACTCCCTTGCTGTGACCACGCGAACCTACGCGGGTCGCCTTGCAGCGGACCTTGCGGTTCTCAGCGCAGGCTGAGCGCCGAGTAGATCGACCCGAGGAACCGGCTCGGGACCGACGCCAGCGTCTGCGTTTCACGGAGGCCGGCCTCGGCCGCCAGCGCAGACCAGGTGTCGAACGACAAGGGGAAGGGCACCCACTGATTGCCCCGGTCGCTGTCGTACTCGACCAGGATCAAGCGACCCCCGGGGCGGAGATAGCCGATCACCAGCTTCAGGACGGCCGCCTGGTCGCGCTGGAAATGGAGCGAGTTGGCCAGCACGATGCCATCGAGCGAGAGCAGACCCAGGGGTTTGCTGAAGTCGGCCACGATCTGGGTGACCGTCACGGACGGGAAGGCCGCCGCCACGGCCCGGGCCTGGACCTGGAGGGCCCGGGCGTCGCGATCGACGGACCGGATCGAGCCGCCGGATCCGAGCAGGTCGGCCAGGGCCAGGGTGAAAGCGCCCTCGCCTGACCCCAGGTCGGCCCACTTCGGGCCAGCCCCTTCGACCCCGGCGCGGAGCAGCCGCACGTGATCCTGATGGTCCACGCGATCAGTGTGGCCGAGGTGCGCCGGGCCGTCCTGCCCGCTCGGCCCCGGTCCGACCGGTCCGGGCCTGTTCGGCCCGAAACGCCCGACGCTCGTAGGATGACGTGGCCCGGGTTCGGGCAGGCTGATGGCAGGAGGCACCGTGATCGAGGCCAGACGACCGGGCGGTCGACGGATCGGCGCCCTGCTCCTGGTGATGGCCTTCGTGGCCGGCGCCTGCGGCTCGACGTCCCCGAGCGCGATCGTGCCGCCGTCATCACCGCTGCCGTCGGTCACCGCCGCGACCGGCTCCCCGGAGCCGTCGTCGGTCGCCCAGGGCAGCCCGGGACCGGCCCCTTCGACCACCGGCAGCGTCGCCTGGACTGACTGCTCAGCGCCGTTCCAGTGCGCAACGGTCAGCGTCCCGATCGACTACGCCAATCCCGCCAATGGCTCGATCGACCTCGCCCTGATCCGGCTGCCGGCAACCGACCCGTCCACCCGGATCGGCGACCTCCTCACGAATCCCGGCGGTCCCGGCGAATCCGGGGTCGACTTCGTGCGCCAGGCCGGGCAGACCACCTTCTCGGCGGCGCTGCGCGCCCAGTTCGACATCATCGGCTTCGATCCCCGCGGCGTGGGCGCCAGCGATCCGGTCAAGTGCGTCGACGGCCCGACCATGGACAGGCTCAACGAGCTGGACCTCTTTCCCACCACGGCAGCTCAGCGCACCGCCCTGTTCGACGGAGCCAAGACGTTCGACGCCGGTTGCGAGGCGAACAGCGGATCCCTGCTGCCGTTCATGACCACCGTCGATGCGGCCAGGGACATGGACCAGATCCGGATCGTGCTGGGTGATCCCAAGCTGACCTACCTCGGCTTCTCGTACGGGACCTTCCTGGGCTCGACCTACGCCGACCTCTATCCGGGCAACATCCGGGCGCTCGTCCTGGACGGCGCGGTCGACGCGACCCTGTCCTACACCGATGGGCTCCAGCAGCAGACCAGGAGCTTTGCCGGCTCGTTCACCCGTTTCCTCGCGGCCTGTGCCGCCGATCCGTCCTGTCCCTTCTACAACGGCGGCCAACCGGGTCCGGCCTACGACCGGCTGATGGCCGGCATCGAGGCCCACCCACTGCCGGCGACGGCCCTCGGCGACCCGCGGCCGGTCGGACCGTCGGAGGCGTTCATCGGGGTGATCACCGCCCTCTACGACCAGTCGGCCTGGCCGATCCTGGAGCAGGGCCTGGCCAAGGCCCAGGCCGGCGACGGCTCGGTCCTGCTCGAGCTCGCCGACCTGTACTTCGAGCGCAACGCGAATGGGACGTACAACAACATCTCGGCGGCCAATACCGCGGTCAACTGCGCCGACTACGTCGCCCCGACCGATCCGGCGACGTATATCGCCCTGGCCAACCAGCTCGCGACCCAGATCCCGCGCTTCGGCGAGCCGTCGGTCTATTTCAGCCTGGACTGCGCGTATTGGCCGTTCCATCCCAGCCACGACCCAGTCGCCCCGAGCGCCAAGGGCGCCCCGCCGATCGTCGTGGTCGGCACCACCGGGGACCCGGCCACGCCCTACGCCTGGGCCCAGAAGCTGGCCGGCGAGCTGAGCTCGGGCGTCCTCCTGACCCGGACCGGCGAAGGCCATACGGCCTACGGCAAGAGCGACTGCATCGACGGCCTGGTCGATTCCTACCTGCTTACCCTGGCGGTGCCCAAGGCCGGCACGGTGTGCGCCTCCTGAGGCAGGACCCGTCGGCCGACGCGGTCATCGGCCTTGCTTCGGCGACCAGCTCGGCCAATGGAACTCATAGGCCGGCCCGTCGGCTGTCTCGACGATCGACCAGCCGAACGCAGCCAGGGTGATGCCCGGCCGGCGCACGAACGAATCGAAGGTCCGCTGGAGCCACGGCGCTCCATCGGCTGCGATTGGCCCGAAGAGGATGGCCGGATCAGCGCCCAGTCGTCGCGCGCAGTCGACAAACGGGGTCAGGCTCAGCATCTCGTCGCGAGCGTCCCACGTCGCGCTCGCCGACACGTGGGCGACGTGTGCCGCGAAGGCGGCCTGGAGGCGGTCCGCTGATGCCTCGCGTAACGCCGCGCTGGTTTCCCGAGCGACCGAACCCGGTTGCATGCCCGAAGCATAGGGCGCGACCTGCTCGCGGCTGTCCGTAGAATTGATCGCGACGATCCACGACCGCCTGACGCCAAGGAGCCTGTCGATGGCCGAGCTGCCCGCCACCGAGCGTCCGCCCTATGTCGCCGCCCCCGACCGGTATGGCCAGATGACGTACCGGCGGACCGGGCGGAGTGGGCTCGAGCTTCCCGCAATCTCGCTCGGCCTGTGGCACAACTTCGGCGAGGATCGACCCCTGGCGACGCAGCGCGCGATCGTCCGGCGGGCCTTCGACCTGGGCGTCACCCAGTTCGACCTGGCCAACAACTACGGGCCGCCGTACGGCTCGGCCGAGGAGAACTTCGGGCGGATCCTGGCTTCCGACCTGCGCTCCTACCGTGATGAGCTGGTGATCACGACCAAGGCCGGCTGGGACATGTGGTCCGGGCCATACGGCTACCTCGGGTCGCGCAAGTACCTGCTGGCCAGCCTGGACCAGAGCCTGGCCCGGCTGGGGCTCGACCACGTCGACATCTTCTACTCGCACCGCTTCGATCCGGACACGCCGCTCGAGGAGACGATGGGCGCGCTGGACACGGCCGTCCGCTCGGGCAAGGCCCGCTACGTCGGGATCTCGTCGTACTCGGCCGAGCGCACCCGGGAAGCCGTCGCGATCCTGCGAGCCCTGGGCACGCCTCTCCTGATCCACCAGCCGTCCTATTCGATGCTCAACCGCTGGATCGAGGGCGGCCTGCTCGATGTCCTGGGCGAAGAAGGCGTCGGCTGCATCGCCTTCTCGCCGCTGGCCCAGGGCCTGCTCACGGACAAGTACCTCGACGGCGTCCCGAGCACGTCACGGGCGGTCCGCGGCGACTCGTTCTCCCGCGAGATGCTCAGCCAGTCGAACCTGGCCAAGGTGCGCGGGCTCAACGAGATCGCCCGCGGCCGCGGGCAATCGCTGGCCCAGCTGGCCATCGCCTGGGTGCTTCGTGATCCGCGGGTCACCTCAACGGTGATCGGGGCGAGCTCGGTCAGCCAGCTGGAGGACAGCCTCAAGGCGCTCGCCCAGCTCCACTTCGAACCGGACGAGCTGGCCGAGATCGACCGCTACGCGACCGAGAGTGGGATCAACCTGTGGGCAGGCCCAAGCAC
>DATGGC010000094.1:0-2590 GCA_035308745.1 Candidatus Limnocylindrales bacterium
CGACAGCAGCCGATCCGAGCCTCGTCGGCCAGATCGGCAGCCAGCCGGGGGACAAGCTCACCTTCCCCGAGGGACTGGCGATCGATCCCGGCGGCAGCGAGGGCCGGCTGTTCGTGACCGATGGCACGGGCTCCGGGGCCCTCAACGTCGTCGACGGGCTGCCCCGCGACCCGGCCGACATCCACGTCGTGCAGCGAATCGCGGTCGGCCATTTCGCGACAGAGCTGACCACCGATCCGGCCACGGGCCGGGTCTTCGTCGCCGTCGAGGCCGACTGCCGGATCGCGGTGGTCAACGGACGTGGTACGCCGGCCCTGGCGAGCGAGATCGACCTGCCGGGCAACCCCTCGGCAGTTGCCTACGACCCGCACAGCGGCAAGCTCTTCGTGGCCCTCAACCAGCTCAACGAGATCGTGGAGATCGGTGCCGATCTCAGCGTCGGTGGGCGGATCGCGATCGATGCCCCGCTCAGCCTGGCCGTCGACCCGGCTGACGGCTGGCTGTTCGTGGGCAGCAATAGCCCGGCCTCGAGCGTGGGCGCCGTCACGACCTTCGACACCGGCAGCGGGAGCCAGATCGGCACCCCCGTCCCGGCCAGCGAGCCGCTCAGCCTGGCGTTCGACAGCCAGCGCAAGGTGCTCTTCGTGGTCGACACGGGCGCCGACCAGGTGGCCACGCTGGCGGTCGCGAGCGATGGCAGCCTGGCCGCCCGATCGAGCGTTGGCGCCGACCCCAATGCGAGCCAGGCCGATGACCCGGCCGGAGCGGCGATCCTGCCGATCACGGGCCAGCTGCTGGTCAGCCTGGCCGGTCAGCCCCACGCCAGCCTGTTCTCGATCCAGCCGACCGGCGCGCTCACGTTCGAGCGCTCGATCAGCGGCGTCCTGGGCGGCTCGACCGTGATCAACGACCCGAGCACCGGGCGGACCTACGTCACCGAAGGCGGCGCGGGCCAGGTCGCCGTCCTGAGCCTTGATGTCGCCACCGCGGCGCCCTCGATCGCCTACGTCCTGCCCGGCCCGCTGGACATCTCACTGGCGCCCGCGGACGTGGCCCGGAGCGTGGGCATCACCGCCTTCATCATGCTCCTGCTCGGCGCCCCGACCCCCATCTTCAACAGCACCCTGGGCGACAACCGGGCGCTGATCGAGCGCTACGCCCGGCGCAAGCGGCCGAAGCGCCTGCGCGCGGCCACCGGCCAGGGCGGCGGACTGGCCCGCTTCGCCCGGCAGCTGATCGCGTGGTCGCACACCTGGACGGGGCTCGTCCTGTATCTCTTGCTGGCGGCCCTGCTCTACGCCTTCCTGGACAACACGTTCCCGTTCCAGAACGCGGCCCGGACGTTCGGGACCACGCTCTTCGGCATCGCCGTCGGCACGGCCGTCTCCCAGGTGCCCGGCGAGCTGTACGTCCGAAGCCGGTACAAGACGCGGGGCAAGGTCCACGTCGCGCTGTGGACGCTGATCCTGGCCGCAGGCTGCGTCCTGATCACCCGGATCACCGGCGTCCAGCCGGGCTACGTCTACGGGATCATCGGCGGATTCACGTTCGGGATCGCCCTGAGCTCGGACGACCGCGGCCGGATGGCGTTCCGGGGGATGTCGATCCTGTTGCTCGTCGGCTTCGCGGCCTGGTTCGCCCGGATCCCGTTCGAGCCATCGGTCGGGCTGGTCAGCGGCGACACCGGCGCGGTGATCAACCAGGTCCTGGCCGACATCTTCATCGGCGCGGTCCAGGGCACGGCGATCGGCCTGATCCCGCTCAAGTTCCTGACCGGGGAGACCCTGTTCAGCTGGAATCGCTGGAAGTGGGCGGTCCTGTGGGGCCTGGCCATCCTGTTCTTCGCCCATGTCGTGCTGTACCCGGTCAGCAGCTTCACGCCCAATCCCAGCCCGACGGGCGTCTGGACGATCCTGCTCACGGTGGTCATCTACGGCGCGATCGCCCTCGGGTTCTGGTGGTTCTTCCGCCAGCGGAGCATCCGCCACGAGCGCTACAAGGCCAAGGCGGCGGCACTCTTCGGGCCGGCTCCGGCTGTCGTGCCTGAGCCGGCTGGCGTGCCTGAGCCGGCTGGCGCTCCTGGGCCGGCTGTCGTGCCTGCGCCGGAGCTCTCACGCGCGCCCGCGTCTCCGCCTGCGCCGGAGCCACCACCTGCGAGCTGAGCTGGGGCCGGCGCTGCCTCAGGGCACGGCGCTGGCCGCGGCGCCCGAGCCGACCAGCAGGAACGCACCGAGCAACGCGACCAGGGCGCCGATCCCGGCCGGCGTCGCCGACAGGCCGGTGACCGCTCGAAGCAGCTCGGCCAGGGTGGACAGGCCGATCGTGGCCCGCGGCCGGATCGGACCGGCGGACGAGGTGGCCAGGGCATCGGCGACGACCAGGGCGAGCGTCTCCGCGAAGCCGATCAGCATCAGGCAGAGCCCGAACGGGATCAGCCTGATCCCGAAGTAGCCCGCCGCTTGCTGGGGCGTTCGCCCGACCGGCAGATTGGCGAGGCCGAAGAAGACGAACAGCAGGGCCGCCGCAGCCAGGGCCGCAACGAGCGCGGCGATGAACGCGCGCGAATTGGCCACCGGCGCTGCCGGACGGG
>DATGGC010000095.1:0-12814 GCA_035308745.1 Candidatus Limnocylindrales bacterium
CCGGCCCCGCGACGACCGGCCCCCGCGCCGGGACGGCGACCGCGGACCACGACGTGACGACCGGCCCCGTGACGACCGGCCCCGTGACGACCGGCCGCCCCGACGTGACGAGGTGCCGCGCGTCGAGGCGCCTCGGTCCGAGGCCCCCCGGTCCGAGGCACCCCGCGCTGAAGCCCCGGCCGACGCCCCGCGTGCCGACCGGCCGGCCCGCGACGATCGACCACCCCGCCGCGATGACCGCCCCCGGGGCGACCGGCCGCGCACCGACCGACCGCCGCGCCGTGAAGGCGACCGACCGGCCGGTGATCGCCCGGTCCGGAGGGCGCCGTCCACCGACCTGACCGAGCGGGAGGCCGCCGAGGTCGCCGCTGCCCGCGGCTCGGTTGCCGCCGAGCGGGCCGACCTCGAAGCCGCCGACGCGTCGCCCGAGGCCCTTGCCGCGGGCAAGGAGATCCTCGAGAACCTGATGCGCCTGATGGACTTCGATGTGGCCGTCGAGATCCGGGCCGGGGATACGAGCCGCCTCAACGTGATCGGCGAGGGCGACGAGAAGGAAGCCCTGGGCGCCCTGATCGGGCGCAAGGGTGAGCGTCTCTCGGCGCTCCAGCACCTCGTCAACCTGATGCTTTCGCGCCGGATGGGCGATTGGACCCGCGTCCTGGTCGACGTCGAGGACTACCGCGGCCGGCGGGAGCGCCAGCTGGTCGAGATCGCCCGGCGTGCGGCCGAGCGGGTGGGCGAGACCGGCAAGATGCTCCAGCTCGAGCCGATGTCCGCCCTCGAGCGGCGCTGGATCCACATCGCCCTGCGCGACGATCCGGACGTGGCCACTCAGTCGATCGGCGAAGAGCCCAACCGGAGGGTCATCGTCCTGCCGCGCGCCTGAGCGTCACCGGCGAACCGATCGGTACGTCTAGACGTACCCCAGCCCACCGGACCTTCGCTCGAACGGCGGGGATTGAAACGGCTGATAGGATGTTCCTCCGCACATGACCACGACGACTGAAACCGAACTCCCGCTGACCCTCGATTCGGCGCGCAGCGTGCGCTGGTCGCGGGTCCTGCTTGGGTTCCTGGTCGGGATCGGGCTGGCCCTGCTCGTCGCCGTCGGTGGCGTGCTCGCCTACGAGCAGGCCCATGCCGGCAAGATCGGCGCCGGCGTCCATGCCGGCTCGGTCGATGTCGCGGGCCTCACTCGCGATCAGGCCATCGCCAAGGTCACCGCCGCCTACGCGTCAGTCGGCGCCGGCCAAGTCGCCCTGACCCTGCCCGACGGCACCACCCAGGTCAGCTACGCCGACCTCGGCCGCCATGTCGATGCGGCCGCGATGGTCGATGCAGCACTCGCTGTCGGACGTTCCGGCAATCCCCTGGCTCGCGTCGCCGACGAGATCCAGACGGCGCTCCACGGGACGACGATCGCCCCGGTCGTCACCTTCGACACGACCGCGTTGAACGCCAGCCTGACCAAGGTCGCCGCGTCGCTGGCCAAGAGCGCGGTCAACGCTTCCGTCGTCCATTCCCCCGCCGCCGGGTTCGCGGCCACCCAGTCCAGCGACGGCCGCTCGCTGTCGGTCGACGCGGTCGCCCGCCAGGTGATGCTGGCGCTCGGCTCGTCCGGGGCGCCGGCCCAGACCACCATCGACCTGACGGCCGACCTCACCGTCGTTGCGCCGGCGGTCAGCACGGCCCAGGCCAGCCAGGCCGCGGCGGCCGGCAACGCCGAGGTCGCGCCAATCGTGCTGACCCACGACACCGACAGCTGGACGATCCCGGCCGCTACCGTCGCCTCGTGGCTGTCGGTCGGCCTGGCCCCCGACGGCTCGCCCGTGATCCAGGCCGATGCGACCAAGGTCAGCGCCTCGCTGACGGCCCTGGCCAAGACCATCAACCGCAAGGCCGTCGACGCGTCCTTCCTGTTCAGCAAGCACAACAAGGTCGTGGGCGTGGTGGCCGGCAAGGATGGCCGCTCGCTCGACGTTGCCGGATCGGTGGCCCTGGTCCAGGGCCTGCTGACCCAGCGGGCGGCGGGCGTCGCCAGCACGGCACCGCTGACGCCGGCCGTCGCGACGACTGCGCCGAACCTGTCGACCGCCGCCGCGACCAGCGCGGCACCGCAGATGCGCCAGATCTCGACCTGGACCACCCACTACATCGTCGGCGCCCACAACGGCGACAGCGCAAACATCACGATCCCGGCGATGGCCATCAACGGCACGGTCGTCGCCCCGGGTGCGGTCTTCAACTTCTGGAAGACGGTCGGCGTGGTCAGCCTGGCCAAGGGCTACAAGCTCGGTGGCGCGATCATCAACGGCCATTCGGTCGAGGGCAAGACGATCGGAGGCGGGATCTGCTCGACGTCGACGACGCTGTTCAACGCGGCCCTCCGGGCGGGCCTCGAGACGGGCGCCCGGGCGAACCACTACTACTACATCACCCGCTACCCGCTCGGCCTCGACGCGACGGTCTGGCAGGACGGCAGCGCCGTCCAGAACATGACCTTCACCAACAACACGCCCTACCCGATCCTGATCCGGGCCTACGCGGTGCCCGGCCTGGTCCGGTTCACGCTCTACAGCGTGCCCACCGGCCGGACCGTCAGCATCTCCAAGCCGATCGTCAAGAACTTCCAGCACGGCTACACCGTGGTCGAGCACACCAAGGCGCTCCGGCCCGGCCAGTTCTACTACAGCGAATACCAGGCCGACGGCCAGGACGTGTGGGTCACCGTGACGGTTCGCGACAAGGCGGGCAAGGTCATCTCGAAGAAGACCTACTACTCGCATTACGCCCGGATGATCGGCGTCCTCGTCAAGGGCGTCGCCTAGCCCCGTCGGCCGGTTGGCCATGGGCGCCGACGACTCGGTCAGCCGGCCGAGCTCGCGTAGACCACCGCCACCGAGACCTTGGTCTCGTAGCCGCTGCCCTGGCGGCTCATGAAGCCCTGGGCGTGCCGCAGCGCCGTTGCCGCCAGCGAGACGATCCGCTGGCCCTTGAGCAGGCGAGCCGCGGCGTCCTGGGCAATCTCGCCGAACAGGGACCCCGGGTCGACCTCGTTGCTCGTGTCATTCGAGACGTAGACGACGATCGTCTGGCCCGCTCCGGCCGAGAATTCGTTGGTCTCCATGACGCTCTCCCTCCAGCTCGTGCCGCGCGCGCCCGGCCAGCCTAGCTCGGACCGATCTCCTGGACGACCCACTCGTTGCCGTCGGGATCGCTGAACGACAGGTAGGACTCGTATTTGCCGCGCTTCGGATCGACCCCGGGCGTCTCGCCGCCGGCCCCGAAGTGGTACGGCTCGCTGACCTCGAGGCCGCGCCCGACGAGCTCCGCTCGCGCGGCCACGATGTCCTCGACGCACAGGTGGACACCCTTCAGGCTGCCTGGGGCCATCGGGCTCGAGTTCAACAGGGTGATCGAGCAGGCCGAGCCGGGTGGGGTGAGCTGGACCACCCGGAATTCGCCCCGCGCGAAATCCACGTCAAGGTTGAACCCGAGCTGGTCCATGTAGAAGGCTTTGGCCCGATCGACATCGGCCACCGGCACGATCACGACTTCGAGCTTGAAATCCATGCGTGCACTCCCACGGACGGACAGGCAAGTTGAATTGGTGGAGATGGGGGAGAGTCGAACTCCCCGTCCAGAACCCTTCGCCAGGGACCACTACGAGCGTGTCCGATGATTTGTCGTCAACCGACCAGGCGCCCATCGGCAGGCTCCCGGCCGGTCCAGTCACGTGTCCCTAGATCGGGCTTTGAACGACGCTACGCGGCGCTTGCACCGTTCGCATCCTCGCTGAATGACGCTTCCACAGCCCGCGAGGAGGAGGCTGCTTCCACGCTCACCTTACTGCCTAAGCAGCGAGGGCGAGAGCAGGCTGGCGGTTGCCAGTTACTTCGTTTTGTCGCCTTTTAACGAGGCCAGAGCGACATCCTCGGCTCGCGTTCCCTGGTAGCTGGACCCTGTCGAATCCACGCATCCCCACGGCCACCGAACCTGCGTTCGACGGACGCGGATCATGCCACAAGCCCGCCTCGCTGCCAAGGGCGGCGGCTCGGCAGCTTTGCGGCCATGCCCGAGGTCATGGCGCGGTCCAAGCGCGGTTGCTGCGGCCGCCGTTCCCGCCGCCGCGCTTCATTCGTTGACAGATTCCACCCGGAGCCGCGTGATGGTCGGGAATTCGAGCACGGACGTCCGATTCTCCGCGTCCGGTCGCGGCGCTGAGCGTGGATCGTGCTCGGGTCGGGCCACAATCCAGGTGCGGCACAGGTGCGGCGCCGAACCTCTACCCATACCGCGGCTGGTGGTGGAATCTGACAATTTCCGGGGGAGAGCAGGACCTGGACCCCGCGAGGGCCCGCCGCCGTCTCGAACCCGCCTCGAACCCGCCGCCACCCCGGACCCGCCTCGAGCCGCCGAGGCACGGGCCCGCCCGGCCCTGGCCCAGCCCCGAGCGCAGCCGCTCAGCGCTCAGCGGCCGCGGGTGACGTCGGCGAGCTGACGGGCCACGTCGCGCCGCGAGTCGCGCTCGGCGATGTCCCGCCGGCGGTCGTTGAGCTGCTTGCCGCGGGCCAGGCCGATCTCGACCTTGGCCCGGCCGCGCTCGTTGATGTACAGCCGGAGCGGGACCATGGTCTGGCCCTTCTGCTTCGTCTTCGACAGGAGCTGGGTCAGCTCGGCCCGATGGACGAGCAGCTTGCGCGTCCGCTTGGCCTCGTGGTTCATCCGGTTGCCGCCCTCGTACGGGGCGATGTGCGCGGCGAACAGCCACATCTCGCCGCGGTCGATCCGGGCGTAGGCGTCGGACAGGTTCACATGGTGGCCACGGACCGACTTGATCTCGGTTCCGGTCAGGGCGATGCCCGCCTCGAACGAATCGTCGATCGTGAACTGGTGCCGTGCCCGGCGGTTGAGGGCGATGGTCTCCTCGCCCATGGTCGACTCCTTCAGTGATAACGGTCGGCGGATCGTACCCCGCTGGCTCCGGGCGCACGAACGCCGGCCCTCACGGACCGGCGCTCGAAACGCTTCACCACCCGCAGGGTGTCCGCTTAGACGGTCATCTCCTGCGAGGTGGTGCAGCGACGACGTTCAGACACTGCACATCACCTCCTTTCGCTCGGAGAAACCGTACCCGAAGGCCGAGCGCAGCGCAAGACCCGGAGGTACCAGCCCAGACCGATGCGCCGCCGACTCTCGGATCGCCTCACTGCCTACGTCCCCGCGAGCACCGCCAGCGCCTTGTCGAGGACCGGATCCGTGCCGGCCGGCGTATTGGCCGGGACCGTGACCGGGATGTCGGGGGTCAGGCCGATGTGGTGGATCCAGACCTTGTTGGGCGTCAGCCACTTGGCGATCGTGAGCCGGAAGCCGCCGCTGTCGGCCGACAGCTGCTGGAACGCCTGGATCGTGCCCTTGCCGTAGGACTGGCTGCCGATCAGCTGGGCCCGGCCGCGCGCCTGCAGGGCGCCGGCCACGATCTCGCTGGCCGAGGCGGTGTTGCCGTCCATCAGCACCACGACCTTGATCCGGGGATCGGTCGCCGCGCCGCCCGGCGTGGCGTCGGTCTCGGTCTGGGTTCCGTCGGCGCCCTGCTCGTAGAAGATCACGCCGCTGCTCAGGAACTGGCTGGCGACGGCCTGGGCCGCGGTGATGTAGCCGCCGCCATCGCCGCGCAGGTCGACGACCAGCCGGGTCTGGCCGGCGGCCACGTCGGCCTTGACCGCCGCCGCGAAGTCGCGGGCCGAGTTGTCGCTGAAGCCGACCAGCCGGATGTAGCCCACCGTGCCATTGGCCAGCGAGCGGGTCTCGACCTCCTTCTGGACGACGATGTCGCGCACGATCGAGATCGCGATCGGGCTGGTCGACGCGCCGCGATCGATGCCGAGCACCACGGTGGAGCCCTTCGGGCCGCGGATCCTGGCCACCGCGTCGTCGACGCTGCCGGCCAGGGCCACGCCGTCGATCGACACGATCCGGTCGCCGGGCAGGACCCCGGCCTTGTCGGCGGGCGCGCCCTGGATCACGCTCGAGACCACCAGCGTGCAGGTCGGACCAAGGGTGGTGCAGGCCGAGTTGTCGGTGGTCGATGTCGCCGGAATCGTGGCGCCGATCCCGCTGAACGTGCCGGCCAGGCTCTCGAGCGTGTTCTGGAAGTCGTTCGGGCTGAGGTACTGGCTGAATGGATCGCCGAGGGCGTCGATCATGCCCTTGATCGCGCCCTCGACCAGTGCCTGGCGGCTGACCGGGGCAAGGGCGTAGTCGTTCTCGATCGCATTGAACGTGTCCCAGAAGGGCTGGAAGGCGGCCTGGGCGCTGGCCGGAGTGCCGGGCGTCGACGCCCGCTGGGCGCCCAGGGCGAAGCCCGACAGGAACAGGCCGGAGCCGCCCAGGATGGCGACCAGGGCGATGAACCAGGGCAGGTGCCGGATCCGTCCGGCGGGCGGTGGGGTCGGGACCATGGGATCGATCCTGGTCTGCGGTTCGCGGCGGCTCGCAACGGCGGAGCTTGGGCACCGGCAGCCTACCGCGGCCCGCTCCGGACCGCCGCCAGTCCGCGCCGGGCGCCCATCGAGCGCTGGTCGAGCCCTACTTCAGGAGGTAGCTCCGGACCGAGACGTACGAGCCCAGGGTGCCCAGCCCGATTCCGGTGGCCAGGACGATCACCGCCAGGTTGCGCGACAGGGAGCCCAGCTCAAGCGGCAGGATCTCGAAGAAGCGGGTCGCCAGGTTGCTCAGCGGCGCCGCGCCGAGGGCGAGCAGGACCAGGGTGATCAATGCCCCCAGCAGGCCGACCAGGGCGCCCTCGAAGATGAACGGCCAGCGGATGAACGCGTCCGACGCGCCCACCAGGCGCATGATCTCGATCTCCTCGGCCCGGGCGACCACCGCCAGGCGGATCGTGTTGACGATGATGAACAGGACGGTCAGGCCGACCAGTCCGAGCAGGACCAGGCCGCCGGTCCTGAGCACGTTGGTGACCGTCAGGACGCGATCGACCAGGTTCTGGACCTCCTCGACGGTGGATACCACGTCGGTCCGGGCCCGGAGCGTGCTGACCACGCTGCCGAACTGGTGGGGATCCTTGAGCTTGATGTTGAGCGTGGCCGGCAGTGGGTTCGAGTCGAGGTACTGGGTCAGGTCCTCGCGGCCCTGCTCCGCCATGCGTTGCTTGAAGTCGGCCAGGGCCGTGGCCTTGTCGATGTACTGGACCGACTGGACCTCGGGCAGGGCGGCGATGTCCTGCTGGAGCTGGGCGACCTTGAGGTCGGGCGCATCGTCGCGCAGCTCGGCCACGACCTCCACCTTCTGCTCCACGAACTGGAGGCCCGCATCGAGTCCCGACAGGACCACGAAGAAGGCGCTCAGCAGGACGAGCATCAGGACCATCGTGGCCGTGGCCGCGATGCTCATCACCGCGTTCCGCCAGAACCCCTGCCAGGCCCGCCTCAGGCTGAACGCGACGAACGAGAGCACGACCCCTCAGTCCTCGCGGTGGTAGGCGGCGCCGAGCTCGTCGCGGGTGATCCGGCCGTCCTCGAGGGCCACCACCCGCCGCCGCAGGGCGGTCACGATCTCGGCGTTGTGGGTGGCCATCAGGACCGTGACGCCCAGCTCGTTGATCCGCGACAGGAGCTGGATGATCTCCCAGCTGATCAGCGGGTCGAGGTTGCCGGTCGGCTCGTCGGCGATGATCAGGCGCGGGTCGTGGACCAGCGCCCGGGCGATCGCGGTGCGCTGCTGCTCCCCGCCTGAGAGCTGCGAGGGGAGCTGGGCGGCCTGGGCGCTCAGTCCGACGAGGGCCAGGACGCGCTCGACGGCCGGCCCGATCTGGCGCCTGGGCGTGCCGGTGACCTCGAGGGCGAAGCCGACGTTCTCACGGACGGTCTTCGTCGGCAGCAGCTTGAAGTCCTGGAAGATGATCCCGATCTTGCGCCGGATCCGGGGCACTTCGCGCCGGTTCAGGCGGGCCAGGTCCTGGCCGTCGAGGATCACGGCGCCCTTCGTCGCGATCTCATCCCGGATGAGGAGCTTGATCAGGGTCGACTTGCCGGCACCCGAGGCGCCGACCAGGAACACGAAGTCGCCCTCGGGGATGACCAGGTCCACGTCGCGCAGGGCGGTCTTGCCGTTGGGGTAGGTCTTGGTGACGTCGTGGAGCACCAGGATGGCCTGATCGTCCCGGCTCTCGGCGATCAGGTGGGCGGCCGGCTGGTCGCGGAGCGAACGCGCGGCGGCTCGGGGAGGGGCCGCGTTCGGGGAAGCCACGCCCGGAGGCTACCACCCTCGTCCGGGTCTGTCCGCCCGACGATCGGCCTAGAGCAGCCCCGGCGAGATCGGCAAGTAGCGCTCGAAGTCGGCAAACGGCCGGTTCCAGCCCAGCAGAATCGGGAAATCCTCGAAGCGCAGGCCCGCGGCCAGGAGCAGCTCGAGCACCGCGCCGGCGGCACCCGGGACGCAGACCGCCTGGGCGCCGCGCGGTTGGACGGCCCGCAGCAGATGGCCCAGCACGGGCCCGGCCAGCGCGGCGTCGCGAACGGCGAGCGGCCCGATCCGGCCCGTCTCCCAGGCGTAGCCGTAGCCATGGGTCGCCCCGATCGCGTCGCGATACAGGAAGCCGTGCCGGCCCTCGATGCGCAGGAAGCGATGGTCCTGGGGATGGCTGACGCCGAGCAGCTCGCGGTCGAGGCCATCGACCGCGCTCGTCAGCTCGAGGTGGCCGGCGCCGCCCGGGGGCCCGGCCGCGATCGTCTCGAAGGGCACGGCGACCATGCCTGGAGGCAGCTCGGGCAGCACCTCGGGCCGGGTCACGTAGCCGCTCACCGACAGGAGCGGCAAGCGGGGCACGATCCCGTAGCGGCTGTACAGGGCATTGGAGATCGGCTGGGCGCTGTCGGTGGCGGTGGCCAGGATGGCGTCGTCGCCGGCCGGCGGCAGGATCGCCGCGAGGAGCCGCCGGCCCAGGCCCCTGGCCTGCTCGGCGGGTCGGACGAAGCACATCGACAGGAACCACAGCCGCTCGCGGCGCAGGGCCGCCGCAAAGGCCACCAGCCGGCCATCACGCTCGGCGACGACGAACAGGCCTGGGTCCGTGGCGAACAGGTGCTGGTGGAGGCGGATGATCCGGCCGAGGTCGTCAGGGATCGGGGGCTGGTTCAGCCGGCCGGAGTAGTCGTTGATGCTCTCGCGCCAGATCTCGGCGCAGGTCGGGATGTCGGCCGCGGTCGCGGCCCGGATCGCCGCTTCGGTCACGAAGCCGCCTCGGACCCGGCCTCGGGCGTGCCGCCGGTGGCCAGCCGCTCGAGCTCGGCCTGCATGAACGTGTCGAGGTCGCCGTCGAGGACCGCGCCGGTGTTGCTCGTCTCGACGTTCGTCCGGAGGTCCTTGACCATCTGGTAGGGATGGAGGACGTAGCTCCGGATCTGGTTGCCCCAGCCGGCGGTCACGTGCTCGCCTTTGAGCTCGCGCAGCTCGGCTTCCTTCTCCTCCAGGCGGCGCTCGAGGAGGCGTGCCTTGAGGACCTTGATCGCCGTTTCCTTGTTCTGGGTCTGGGAGCGCTCGTTCTGGCTCTGGGCCACGATATTCGTGGGCAGGTGGGTCAGCCGGACCGCCGAGTCGGTCTTGTTGACGTGCTGGCCGCCGGCACCCTGCGAGCGGTACGTGTCGACCCGGATCTCATCCCAGTTGAGCTCGATGTCCGGATCATCCTCCTCGACCTCGGGCAGCACCTCGACCAGGGCGAACGTCGTCTGGCGCCGGTTCTGCGAGTCGAACGGGCTGATCCGGACGAGGCGATGGACGCCCCGCTCGGCGCGCAGCCAGCCGTAGGCGCGGCGGGCCTCGACGGCCAGGGTGACGCTCTTGAGGCCGGCCGACTCACCTTCCTGCTGGTCCACGATCTCGGTGTGGAACTTGTGGCGCTCGGCCCAGCGGAGGTACATCCGGAGGAGCATCTCGGCCCAGTCGGTGGCCTCGGTGCCGCCGGCCCCGGCGCTGATCATCAGCAGCGCGCCGCGATCGTCGTACTCGCCGCTGAACAGGAGGGCCGTTCGCTCGCGGTTGAAATCGGTGCTGAGCGCTTCGGCGTCGCGGGCCAGCTCGGCCTCGAGCTCGGGGTCGGGCGATTCCTGGAGGAGGTCGACGAGCTCGGCGAGCGACGTGGCCCGGGCCTCGAGCTGGCGCCAGGTGTCGATCTCGGTCCGCAGCCCGTCCGCTTCACGGAGGACCTGCTTGGCGGTCCGCCCGTCGTCCCAGAACCCCGGGGCGAGGGTCAGCTGATCGAGCTCGGTAAGCCGGGTTTCCTTGACGCCGAGGTCAAAGACGCCCCGAGGTCGACCGGATCCGTTCCGTCAGGTCCCGAAGTGCAGCGGCTTCCATTAGCCGCGGCCCTGGACATCCTGGAGGAGGATCGGACGGAGCTCGATGATCCGCAGGGCGGTCTTGCTCCGGGCGACGACGGGGTTCACGCAGGGACAGTAGCCGTTGTGAGGGCAGACGCCGCAGTTGCCGTCGCAATCCAGCGCCGCAGCGTAGCTGCACGTCCGGCAGTCTCGCTCGCAGGCGATCAGATCAATGAACGACGCTTCCTCGGCCTGCTTCACGGGCTCCCTCTCTCGTGGGCTGGGGAAGGGTTTGGCGCGGCGACCGGAAGGACCTGGTACGCGACCTGGGAACGCGGTTTCGGGCTTCCTCCGGATCTCCAGCCCCATACCCCGTGGGCTTGGCCCAGTGTACCGGCACAAGACGGTTTCGCCAAGGGGGTAAGTGCGAGATTCGTGCCCAAAATCCCGGATTCCGACGCATCGTTCCAGCACCAGGAGCGCCCGATCCGGACTAGTTCGTCGGTGGCTGGGGCCCAAGTGCCGCGAGCAGCGAATCCTCGAGCCGCGGCCGCTTGAAGACGTAGCCGGCCGCGAGCACGGCCGTGGGCCACACCCGCCGGCTGCCGATGGCCAGAGTGGCCTGGTCGCCGAGCAGCAGCCGGATCATGAAGCCCGGTGCCGGGAACCAGCTGGGCCGATGGAGGGCGCCACCGATGGCCCTGGCAAAGTCCACCTGCCGGCGCGGATCGGGCGCCGTGGCGTTGATCGGCCCGCTGACGCCATCGGTCGCCAGTGCCCAGAGGTACAGCCCGACGATGTCGCTGCCGTCGATCCAGCTCCACCACTGCTGCCCGGAGCCGAGCCGGCCGCCGACGAACAGGCGGAAGGGCAGCGCCTCGATCCGCAGGCTGGCCGCACCGCGGGCAATGACCGGGCTCGTCCGGACCAGGACGACCCGCAGGCCCAGCTCGCTCGCCTTGGTTGCCTCGGCTTCCCAGGCCTGGACGAGCTGGCTCAGGAAGGTGTCCGCCGGCGCGGTGGCCTCATCGGCGGGTGTCGCGTCCCGGCCTTCGTACAGATCGGTCCCCGATGCGCTCAGGAAGACGTTCGGACGGTCTGCCTGGGGCAGGCCCCGGATCGCATCGACCAGGGCGCGGGTCGCGGTCACCCGGCTGCCGATCAGCTCCGCCTTGCGCTTCGTGGTCCACGGCCAGTGGCCGATGCTCGCCCCGGCGAGGTTGATCACCGCCCCTGCGCCGGCCAGCTCCTTGACCCAGCCGCCGGGCTGGAGCGGGTCCCAGGCCACGTGGCGGATCGCGGTTGCGTGGACGCCCGCGTGGCGCGACAGGATCAGGGGCTCGTGGCCGGCCTCGAGCAGGGCCGTCGCGAGGGCGCTGCCGATCAGCCCCGAGCCGCCGCTGATGACGACCTTCATTGCTGTGCCTCCGATTGTGGGACCGCGTATGCGGCGACACCGAGCAGGACGGCCAGCGCGTTGAGCTCACCGTGCGTCCGGATCATCGTTTCGAGATCGAGGAATGGTTGGGCAGTCAGGATCGCCAGCGACCAACCGATGGCGAGGGGCATGCTGACGAGGAGCGCGGCGCCGGCGAGCCGGGAGGCCCAGCGCCAGGGACCGGGCGTGGCGTCGGTCAGGAGGGCCAGGCCGACCCCGATGCCCGACAGGCCGACCAACGCGGCGCCAAGCGAGTTGACGAGGTTGGTCGTGAGCACGAATCCCAGGGCGGTCAGGGGGATGCCAACGACCAGGCCCACGACCGACGCGCGGAGCCATGGGCGCGAACGGGCCAGCAGGCTGGCCAGGCCGAGCAGGCCGAGGCCGGCGAAGTGGAAGTGGGTCGCCGTCAGGAGGACGATGACGGTCGGGAACGGCGTCGCAACCCCCAGCCGGTCGACGAGCACGAAGGTCGCCCCGACCGCCCAGAACGCGAGCGCCGCATCGATTCCGAGCTCGGGAATCGTCGCGAGGCCCGCGGCCGCTGCCAGGCGACTCAGCCCATCCCGGATGGCGACGACGGCCGCGGCGAGCGCGATGACGAGCCAGGGAAGCGCGAACGCGCCGGCGGCGACACCGCTCGGCAGGCCGAACGCGACGACCAAGGGCAGCGCGGCGACCAGCCCCGGCCAGCCGGCGAGCTGCGTCGCCCAGCTGCGATCGGGGAAGAGCGCCAGCAGCCGAGGCACGATCACCAGCGGCGCGAGCAGGAAGACCCGTGCGGCGAGTGGCGCGGGGAGCAGCACCGCGGCCACGGCCCAGGCGATGAAGCCAACGAGTGCCGGGGCGACACGCGCCCGGAGGGCCCCCGGCTGTGCCCGGCGCGCGAGCGATAACGTGTTACTCACAAGTATCACGATACGGCCGCCTTGGGCAGACGTCAAGCCCGGGGCCGACTCCGCCTCGAGCGACTCCGCCTCGAGCGGCGTCCAGGCCGGGCCCGGCCTTCCGAGCATTTCTTGACGGATTCCACCCA
>DATGGC010000096.1:0-2057 GCA_035308745.1 Candidatus Limnocylindrales bacterium
CTTCCTCGACTCACCCATGGCGTCCAAGGCCAGCGACGTCTACCGCCACCACCCCGACTACTACGACGCCGAGACAACCGCGCTCCTCGCCGCCCACGACGCGCCCCTCGACTATCCCAAGCAGACGATCACCAACGACGTGAAGCAATCCGAGGCGATCGCCCAGGCACCGCGTCCGTACATGATCGTGGCCTCCAACGGGATGCTCACCGGCGGCCGTGTGGTGGGCCACCTGCGCAACCTCGTGGACGATCCGAGCGCGGTCATCCTGTTCGTGGGCTACCAGGGGGTGGGCACCCTCGGCGCCCACCTCCAGGCAGGCGCAACGACGATCAAGCTCGACGGCCAGGTCCGACGGGTGCGCTGCCAGGTCCGCTCGATCAGCGGCTTCAGTGCCCACGCCGACGAGACCGAGCTGCTCAGCTGGGTCGGCAACTTCGCCACCGGCAAGGCGCCCGGCGAGTCGGGCTGGCCCAAGACCGTATTCATCGTCCATGGCGATCCCGATGCCCAGGCGGCCCTCGAGCCCAAGATCCGGGCGCTCGGCCTGAACACCCATATCCCCCTCTGGCACGAGATCGTCGAGCTCAAGTAAGGGGGCGCCTCCGGCGCTGGATCAGGCCTCGCGCAGCTCCCGGACGGCGGCATCGGCCGCGGCGACCATGAAGCCGTAGTCGGCGTTGACCGTGATCCAGCGGAAGCCCTGCTCGCGGCGGCGTTTGGCCACTGCCGTCGATTGGGTCCACGCCCCCGCAGGGGTGCCGTGGGCTGCCGCCCGCTCGGCGATGTGGGCGATGGCGTCCTCGACAGCGGGGTGGCCGATCTGGCCGGTGTGCCCGAGCGACGCGGCGAGGTCGTTGGGGCCGACCAGGAGGGTGTCGACGCCGGGGACCTCGAGGAGCTGGTCCAGCGCTTCGATCGCCTCGCGGGTCTCGATCTGGATGCAGCACGTCACGGCGCCGTTGGCGGACTCCATGTACTCGGCCGTCTTCCGCCCGAAGTCCGAGACCCGCCGCGGTCCGATCCCGCGCAGGCCGGCCGGCGGATAGCGACACCAGGCGACCGCCCGCTCGACGTCGGCCACGGTCCGGACCTGGGGGATCACGACGCCGCTGGCCCCGGCGTCGAGGGCATGCATGATCCGGACCGGCTCGTTGGCTGCCACCCGGTACAGGATCGGGACCTGCGCGGCCCGGGTGGCGATCACCATCTGGAAGAGGTCCGAGGTTGCGACCGGGCCGTGCTCGCCGTCGGCCACCAGCAGGTCGAAGCCGCTCCCGGCGAGCAGCTCGGGCACGGTCGGATCCAGCATCGTGAGCCACGTCCCCACCAGGAAGTCGTCGGAGCGGAGGCGCTCCCGGAGGTCGGGCACCATCGGCGGACTGGTCGGGTTGGTCATGGGCGGAGTCTACGTGCCGGGCCCGGGACCGTGGAGCGGGCCCGTGGCCGCCGCCCCCGCCGCCCCGAGCCCGTCCCACTCCACGCAACGCCGTTGCACGCTACGGAACAGCGGGCGCACCAGACGGGACGCGAAGCCGCCGCGCAAGGCTCGCCGGACAGAATGCCGGGCATGACAGAGCCAGTTGACGCGATCGTCGTGGGCGGCGGCCACAACGGTCTTGCGTGTGCCGCCTACCTCGCCAAGTCGGGGTTCAAGCCGCTGGTCCTCGAGAAGCGCGGGGTGATCGGCGGCGCGGCGGTGACCGAGGAGCCCTGGCCGGGCTTCAAGGTCAGCTCGCTGTCGTACGTCCAGAGCCTGATGCCGCCCCAGATCATCAAGGAGCTCGAGCTCGCCAAGCGGGGCTACAAGGTCTACCCGATGGGGCCCTACTTCATGGGCTTCCCCGACGGCTCGGGCGTGGTGATGTACGAGGACCACGATCGGCGCTACGCCGAGATGGCCAAGTTCAGCAAGCACGATGCCGACGTGTACGACGACTACGTGGCCTGGAAGGACGGCCTCGCCCAGGTCGTCCGGCACCTGCTCTGGATGACGCCGCCCAAGCTCGGCTCGCGCTCACTGCCGGACCTCCTCGACCAGCTCCGCTTCGCCTGGA
>DATGGC010000097.1:0-4820 GCA_035308745.1 Candidatus Limnocylindrales bacterium
ATGATCACGCCGCCGACCTCGAGCTCGTTGAACGCCGCCCAGCTGTTGGCCAGGTCGTTGGTGAAGACCCCGGTCTGCAGGCCGAACGAGCTGTCGTTGACCTGGCGGATCGCGTCGGCGAAGTCGCCGAATGGGAAGGCCACCACGAGCGGCGCAAAGGCCTCGTTCGAGCAGACCGCGGCGGTCACCGGGGTATCGGTCAGGATCGTCGGCGGGAAAAACGTCCCCGCGGCGTGGCCACCGAGGCGGAGCCTGCCACCGAGGGCCACGGCCTCATCCACCCAGCGCTGGGTCCGGCCCGCGGCGGTCCCATCGACCATCGGCCCGAGGTCGGTCTGGGGATCGAGCGGGTCACCCACCTTGAGCGCCGCCGCGGCGGCCGTGAAGCGGTCCATGAACTCGTCCCAGATCGCTTCGTGGATCACCATCCGCTGGACGCTGATGCAGACCTGGCCGGCGTAGCTGAACGCCCCGACCAGGCAGCGCTTGATCGCCCAGTCGAGATCGGCGCTCCGATCGATGATCACCCCGGCGTTGCCGCCCAGCTCCAGGACGACCTTCTTCTTGCCGGCCCGCGCCTTCATCCGCCAGCCGACCGATGGGCTGCCGGTGAAGGTCAGCAGCTTGAAGCGCTCGTCGGCGACCATCCGGTCACCCAGCTCGCGGCTCATCGGCAGGATGCTGACGGCGCCCTCGGGCAGGCCGGCCTCGGCGATGATCTCGCCCACGGTCAGCATCGTGAGCGGATCCTTGGAGGGCGGCTTGAGCACGATCGAGCAGCCCGCCGCGATCGCCGGGGCGAGCTTGTGGGCCGCCAGGTTGAGCGGGAAGTTGAACGGGCTGATCGCGGCGACCGGGCCGATCGGGAAGCGCCGGGTCAGCCCGATCCGGCCGCGCGAGCTGGCCATCAGATCGAGCGGGATCACCTCGCCGACCAGCCGCTCGGCCTCTTCGGCTCCCAGCCGGAAGGTCAGCACCGCCCGGTCGACCTCGATCAGGGCATCCCGGATCGGCTTGCCCGACTCGAGGGCCACGAGGTGGCCGAGCTCCTCGCGGCGGGCCTTGATCCCGGCGCTGATCGTGCGCAGGATCGCGCCGCGCTCATAGGCCGGCAGGTGGCGGGTCTGCTCGAAGGCGGCCACCGCGGCATCGACGGCCGCCTCGTACTGCTCGGGCGTGGCGTGGTAGGTCGAGCCGGCGGGCGTACCGGCATCGGCCGGGTTGCTCACCGTCAGCACGTCGGGCGAATCGACCCAGCGGCCGGCGAGGAGGATCGGATGGGGCTGGGCGCCGATCGTGGTGGTCATCAGGGGCTCCTGCTCAGGTCGGGCGATCATTCTAGCCGTGCCAAACGCCTTGTCAGCCAAACGCCGAGGCAGGACGTACGATCCCGGCCAACGTGCGTTGCCCGTCACCCAAGGATGAGCCGATGCCAGATCACCGACTGCACGACCTGCTCCGGATCGAGCCCGGGTCCAAGGTCCGCCTGGGCCGGATCGACCCGGCCGAGACGCACGGCCACACGAAGCAGGACTCGGACAAGGAGCTGGCCGCCGGCCTCATCCGCCTGTCCGGCCTCCAGGACCGGCTGTGGGCCGAGGCCAAGCACCCTGTCCTGGTCGTCCTCCAGGGGATCGACGCCGCGGGCAAGGACGGGACCGTCCACCACGTGATGTCGGCGTTCAACCCGCAGGGCTGCCCGGTCACCGACTTCAAGGTGCCCAGCGCCCTGGAGCTGAGCCACGACTACCTGTGGCGGATCCACCAGCACGCCCCGGGCAAGGGCGAGATCGCGATCTTCAACCGCTCCCACTACGAGGACGTCCTCGTCGTCCGGGTCCACGAGCTGGTGCCCAAGATGGTCTGGAAGAAGCGCTACGACCAGATCAACGACTGGGAGCGGATGCTTGTCGATGAGGGCACGACGGTCGTCAAGTTCTTCCTGCTGATCGACAAGGAAGAGCAGCGCAGGCGGTTCCAGGATCGCTACGACGATCCCACCAAGCGCTGGAAGTTCAAGATGGGCGACCTCGCCGAGCGGGCCCTCTGGGACAGCTACATGGCTGCCTTCGAGGAGGCCCTCAACCGCTGCTCGACCGCGGCCGCGCCGTGGTACGTCATCCCGGCCAACCGGAACTGGTTCCGGAACCTGGCCGTGGCCGAGATCCTGGGCGACGTCCTGGACGACCTGAAGCCGGTCTATCCGCCGATCGACCCGAACGTGCCGGCCAAGCTCGTCATCGAGTAGCGCCGCAGCGCCGCGACGTCGGACGCTCGACGCTCAGGCGCTGGTGACCCGCCGGTAGGCGCCCAGGACGCGGACCATCGTGGTCAGCGGCCGGATCGCCTCGAGTGCGCCGGCCGCATCGGAGGCCAGCAGGTCGGCGTCGATGTCGGCCCAGAAGACGTACTCCCAGGCGACCCGCCGGCTGGGCCGCGACTCGAGGGTGCTCAGGTTCAGGCGGTGGTTGGCGAGGACCTGGAGCACCGCCAGGAGCGTGCCGGGCTCGTTGCGGACGGCGAAGGCCAGGGTCGTGCGCGGCGCCGCGGGCCCTTCGAGCGGTCGCCGCCAGTCCGCCGGGAAGGGATCGGATGGTCGCCCGAGGAGCAGGAACCGGGTCCGGTTGGCAGGATCGTTCTCGATCCCGTCGGCCAGGATCGCCAGCTCGAAATGGGCCGCGGCACGGGGCGACAGGACGGCCGCCGAGCCGGTCTCGGCCCGCTCCCGGATCAGCCGGCCGGCGCCGGCCGTGTTGTAGGTCGTGAGCAGGGCCCACGGCCGGCGGCGCAGGAACGCGTCGGCCTGGCCCAGGGCCTGGATGTGCGAATAGACGCGCTCGATCCCCTCCAGGCTCGCCCCGGGCAGGGCCGCCAGGCACAGCCGGACGGGCACCACGACCTCGCCCCGGATCAGCAGGTCATGCTCGAGGAGCAGGTCGTAGACCTCGCGGACCGTGCCGTTGACGACGTTCTCGATGGGCACCACGCCGACGTCGGCCAGCCCGTCGCGGACCGCCTCGAAGACCTCGCGGAAGCCACCCACGGGGATCGAGCGGGGCGCGACGAGCGCGGCCAGCAGGGCGTCCTCGGCGAACGCACCCGGCTCTCCGGAGAAGGCAACGCTCGGCCCAGGCTCCGGCCGGGCCGTCGGCTCGGTGGCTCCAGCCAACGATCCAGGCTCGCCTGCGGTCTGGCTCAGCGCTCGAACCAGGCCGTCGTGTCGTGGTGGGCGGCGTCCTCGTCGATCTCGGTCCCGGCGGCCCGGGCCGCGGACTCGGGGCGGACCCGCTTGCGGTTGCCGGCTGCTTCGGTGGCGCCGGCCCAGTGGGCTTCGTCGAGGAGCAGGTTGAGGGCATCGATGTAGGCCTCGATCGAGGCCGCGATGATGTTCACGTTGCGGCTGGTGCCGGTGTAATGGCCGCTCGAGCGAGGGCCTTCGGCCGAGGAGGGCGGGGCGATCCGGATCGTGACCAGGCCCTCCGACTCGGGGCCCTCGGACACGGCGTGGACGTCGTAGGCGATCAGCCGGGGGTGCCCGGTCAGGACGTCGTCCAGCGCCCGGTCCACCGCCCGGAGCAGGGCGTCGACCGGACCGTTGCCCTCGGCCGCCGCCTCCCACTGGTGATCGCCTGAGGCGATCACGACGGCACCCCGGCTCTGGACCTGGCTGCCCGATGAGACGGTCCAGCGAGCGAGGTGGAGTGCCGGCGCCCGCTCGTCGGTCGCCCGGTCCTGGCTGGTCATGAGATCACCTCCGGGCTGCCCGCGGGAACGTGGGCCGGACCCGGCCCCGGGCCGCGATCCGGGACCTGGGTCGTGAAATGGCGTTCGTCCCGGCGGCGGAGCTCGGCGCCGGATTTCCAGATCAGGTATTCGAGCGAGTCGGCGAGGGCCGCCGCCGAGGCCGCGATGATGTTCGTGTCGCTGCCCATCGTCGACCAGGTCCGGCTGCCGTCCGACGAGTCGATGATCACCCGGGTCCGGGCGCCGGTCGCCGCGGTGCCGTCGATGATCCGGACCTTGTAATCGATCAGGTGGACGGCGTCGAGCTCCGGGTAGAACGCGCCGAGCGCCTTGCGCAGGGCGGTATCGAGCGCATTGACCGGGCCGTTGCCGTCGGCCGCCGTGTGGAGCAGCTCGCCGGCGACCTCGACCTTGACCGTGGCCTCGGCCAGCAGCTCCTGCCCGTCGCGCTGCTCGACCAGGCAGGTGAAGTCGACGATCCGGAAGGGCGCGACGTAGCCCCTCGCGTGGCGCCGGATCAGCAGCTCGAACGAGGCCTCGGCGCCTTCGAAGGCGAGCCCGTCGTTCTCGAGCTGCTTGATCAGGACCGACAGCTCGCGGGCATCGATCGAGCCGTCCAGGCGATGGCCGAGCTGCTCGGCCCGGATCTGGGTGTTGGCCCGGCCGCCCAGCTCGCTGACCACCAGCCGGCCCTCGTTGCCGACGCTGGCCGGGTCGACGTGCTGATAGCTCCGCTCGACCTTGGCCACGGCGGCGCCGTGGACGCCACCCTTGTGGGCGAAGGCCGAGCGGCCGACGTAGGGCTGGTAGTCGTTGGGGGCGACGTTGGCGATCTCGGCCACGCCCCGCGATAGGTCGGTCAGGCCGGCCAGGTGGCCGCCGCCGGCGGGCAGCAGCTCGAGCTCCGTCTTGAGCGCCAGGTTGGCCAGGATGCTGACCATGTTG
The DNA here is from genome assembly GCA_035308745.1 of Candidatus Limnocylindrales bacterium. Lineage (GTDB taxonomy): Bacteria > Chloroflexota > Limnocylindria > Limnocylindrales > CSP1-4 > Palsa-1033. Next base: position 4,690 of record DATGGC010000097.1, read on the forward strand.
GCGTTGCCACAGCGCTCGCCATAGCCGTTGATCGTGGCCTGGACGTGGCGCACGCCGGCCTCGACCGCCGCGATCGTGTTGGCGACCGCCAGCTCGGCGTCGTTGTGGGTGTGGATGCCCCAGGTGATCGC
>DATGGC010000098.1:0-1500 GCA_035308745.1 Candidatus Limnocylindrales bacterium
GATCCAGGCGTGGTAGGGGCACTGGAAGCGGACGGCCTTGCCGCACTGCTCCTCGACGACTGCCGTTCCGCGGTGCTGGCAGACGTTGTAGAAGGCGCGCAGGACGCCGTCCCGGGCGCGGACGATGACCAGCGGCTCGCCCAGCTCCTCGGAGCGGAAGAAGGTGCCCGGCTCCGGCGCATCCTCCTCGCGGCCGACGCAGATCCAGTCGCGGGAGAACCAGCTGTCACGCTCCAACGCCCAGACCGCCGGGTCGTGGTAGGCCCGTGCCGGCAGCAGCGAGGCAGCCCGAAACGGCCGGCGAACGGCCTCGATCTCGGCCTTGATCTCTTCCGGGCTGAATGGCGCGCTGGCTGTCATCGACGAACGAACCTCCGGCCCGAGTCTAGCGCCCCGAATCGAGCGTGATGCCCGAACAAAGGTCGCCCGGCCTCCCCGGACCTCAGGCGATCTTCCGCTTGCGCCGATCCTTGAGGATCTCGCGCGCCGCGTTGCGCCCCGGCAGGCCGGTCACTCCCCCGCCGGGATGGGTCGACGAGCCGCACTGGTAGAGGCCCTTGAGCGGCGTCCGGTAGTTGGCATAGCCGGCCGCCGGGCGCATGTGGAAGAGCTGGTTGAGGGTCAGCTCGCCGTGGAAGATGTTGCCCCCGACCAGGCCGTACTCGTGCTCCATGTCGTACGGGCTGATCACCTGGCGATGGACGATCGATGCCTTGAGGTTGGGTGCCAGCTCGTTGTAGCCGTCGATCAGCCGGTCGGCGAAGGCCTCGACTTCCTCGCGGTGCGGCTCGGCGTGCCAGGACTGGGGCACCCACTGGGCGAACATCGAGAAGATGTGCATGCCCGCTGGAGCGATCGTCGGATCGAGGGTCGAGGCGATCACCCCGTCGCAGTACGGCTTGGCCGAGCCACGCCCCTGGCGGGCGTCGTCGAAGGCCTGCTGGATGTACTCCATCGAGTGGGCCAGCTCGATCGCGCCCGTGTGATGGGGCTGCAGGTTGGTCCCCGGCACCGACGTGAAGTCAGGCAGCTCGCTGATCCCCAGGTTGACCTTGACCGTCCCCGAGCGGCTGTCGTAGTTGCGGATGTCGGTCACGAACTCGGCCGGCAGCTGGCGCTCCTCGATCAGGCGCAGGAACGTGATCTGGGGATGGGCGTTGGAGATGACCAGGTCGGCCCGGATCTCCTCGCCCGACTCGAGGACCACGCCGACGGCGCGGTCGCCCTCGGCCAGGATCCGGGCCACCGGCGCGTTGAGCCGGACCTGGCCGCCGTACTCCTCCACCGCGGCGGCCAGGTTCGTGCTCACGGCGCCCATCCCGCCCTCGACGAAGCCCCAGCCCCCGATCGGGCCGTCCGCCTCGTCTTCGTCGACAGTGCCAATTTCATGGTGGAGCAGGACGTAGGCCGTGCCCGGCTCGTAGGGGCCGGCCCAGGTCCCGATGATGCCGTCAATCGACAGCCCGGCCTTGATCCGATCCGATTCGAACCAGTCGTCGA
>DATGGC010000099.1:0-5471 GCA_035308745.1 Candidatus Limnocylindrales bacterium
GGCCTCGAAGATCGCCTCAAGAGCCGCCTGGGCTTCGACCACGGAGGCGCACATCGTCACGCCCTTGCCGGCGGCCAGGCCGTCGGCCTTGACCACGACCCCCTGCCCGCTCGCCGCGAGCTCGGCCGCGAACGCGACGGCTGGATCCAGCCGGGCAAATGACCGGGCGCGCGCCATCCGCACGCCGGCCGCCTCGGCGACCTCGTGGCAGAACGCCTTGCTCGTCTCGATCCGGGCCGCGGCCATCGACGGGCCGAAGACCGCGATCCCTGTCGCCGTGCAGGCGTCGGCCACGCCGGCGGCCAGGGGCGCCTCGGGACCCACGACAACGAGCTCGACGGCCGTCGCCCGGGCGGCCGCCACGACCTGGGCCGGATCGAGCGGGTCGACATCGGGCAGGCAGGTCACCCGCGGCTCGTTGCCGATGGCGGCCGAACCCGGGGCCACGAAGACGTCGTTGACGCCCGGCTCAGCGGCGAGCTTCCAGGCCAGGGCATGCTCGCGGCCGCCACCGCCGACGATCAGGATCCGGGTGGGCATGAGGCCGCTCAAGACAGGTCACCCGGCCCGCGGGGCGTCGCGGCCCCCAGGTTCGGCGCCGGGGCGAGGGCCGGCCGGCGGCGCATCGGCCGGAACGCCCGCTCGATCGTCTGGCTGCGCTCCGGGCCGACCGAGACGAGGACGATCGGCACGCCGGCGGCCGTCTCGAGGGCGCTGACGTAGCGCCGGGCATTCTCGGGCAGCTCGGCCAGCGTCCGGGCCGTGTGAATCGGCTCCGTCCAGCCGGGAAACCGCTCGTAGACCGGGGTGGCCCCGGCCAGCTGTTCGGCGCTCGACGGCCAGGCCTCGACGCGCCGGCCGTTGATCTCGTAGGCGACGCACAGGCAGATCTCGTCGATGCCCGACAGGATGTCGAGCTTGTTGAGCATGATCGAGCTGGCGCTGTTGACGGCCACGGCATAGCGCAGGGGCACCGCGTCGAACCAGCCCACGCGGCGCGGCCGGCCGGTGGTCGTGCCGACCTCGTTGCCCCGGGCGGCGATCCCGGCCCCGATCGCATCGGTCAGCTCGGTCGGGTACGGCCCGGAGCCGACCCGGGTCGAGTACGCCTTCATCACCCCGATCACCTCGTCGACCTGGAGCGGGCCGATGCCACCCCCGGTGCACGCCCCGCCGGCGATCGGGTTCGAGCTGGTCACGTAGGGGTAGCTGCCGTGGTCGAGGTCGAGGAGCGTGCCCTGGGCCCCTTCGAGCAGGACGTGGTCGCCCTGGGCCAGGGCGTCCTGGACCAGCCAGACCGTGTCGGCCAGGTGCGGCCGCAGGCGCTCGCCCCAGGCCATCGCCTGGGCCACGAGCGGCTCGAGCTCGAACTGGTCCTCACCCGGCAGCCGGGCCAGGAGGGCGTTCTTGTCGGGCAGGACCCGTTCCAGCCGGGCCCGGAACGAGCGCTCGTCGACGAGGTCCTCGACCCGCAGGCCGATCCGCAGGGCCCGGTCGGCATAGGCGGGACCGATTCCGCGATGGGTCGTGCCGACGGCGTTGCCCCCGAGGCGGGCCTCCATCGCCGCGTCCTGGGCGACGTGGTAGGGCAGGATCAGGTGGGCGTTGCGGCTGACCCGGACCTTGGACGTATCGATCCCCCGCTCGGCCAGCATGTCGAGCTCGGCGATGAGGGTCGCCGGGTTGACCACCACACCCGGCCCGATCACGCAGCTGATGTGCGGGTAGAGGACGCCCGAGGGCACGAGGTGGAGCTTGAAGACCTCGTCGCCCAGGACCACCGTGTGGCCCGCGTTGTCGCCGCCCTGGTAGCGGACGGCCATGCTGACCTGCTCGGCCAGGAAGTCGGTCGTCTTGCCCTTGCCCTCGTCGCCCCACTGCAGGCCGACGATCACGGTGGCCGGCATCAGGTCCGGCTCCCGGCCCGGCCCCGGGCGATTCGGCCCGGTCGGCCCGAGGCCCCCGGACGGGCATGAAAAAGCCCCGTGACCGAGCGGTCCGGGACCGGGATAGACTGCGCCCCTCGTCGAGTCACCGGGCTTCCGGCAACCCCCTGGGTGAAGGTGCGCGCTCGACTCACGGGACGAACGTTGCGCCTTCCTCGATCAATGGGCGTTCTCCGTTCGTGGGGCCTGCACCCGTGGTTTCGAGGACCCGCCGAGTATACCCGGCCCGACCGGCCCGGGTCGGGCGGCCCGTCGCGCTCGGACGCGGCGCGGCGCCCGGACTGGGCGCGGTTTGGGCCGTCCACGCGTGCTCGCGCGTCCCGGCGCGTGCGCTCAGTGCAACAATCGGGCCGGATCGGCGCGTTGACGCCCCGCCGAAGCTCAGGCTGGGCTCGAGCTCATCCCGAGCCACGCTCGCGCCGGGACAAGCTGCCCGAGATCGAGGCCCGGATTTGTTGTCCTGCGTGCACATCCCGGCGTGGCCGGCCGTCGACCGAAAGGCGGAACCGCGAACGCTCGGCCTTCGACGAGGATGAGAGGCAGGCCGGGCCCACGCAAGGCCCACGCCACGCAAGACCCACGCAAGACCTATGCAAGACCCGCGTGTGACCAGCGCGTAGAGCCGGCGTTGATCACCGGCGAATGATCCGCGAAGCGTCCCCCGCTACGGTCTCCTGACACCGCCGCAGATCGGGGTCGTGGTTCCCGTCATCGGGGGCCCGGCCCGGAAGGAGACGCGATCGTGAACAAGGTGTTCCTGACCGGGCGGCTGACCCGGGACCCCGAGCTGCGCAGCCTGGCCAGTGGCAAGGCCGTCACGACGTTCAGCGTCTAGGTTTGCCGCTGGAGCGGCCGGGCCTAGTCGAAGTTGCGCAGGTCCGGATCGCCGAGCTCCTCGAGCTCCTTGTTCAGGACGGCGAGCCGCCCGCCAGCGTACGCCCGAATGGCCTTCCAGCTCTCGCCGGAGACGTTCGCGAGTCCGACTTGGCCTGCTCCATCAAGGAAGTTTGGCGCGTACCAGAATGACTCCCAGGTCACAGTCCCAGGGAACAACCGAAGGACGGAGCTGATCGCGAAGCGGTCAGCGTTTGTGAGGGCATCGAAGGGCTGTCGCATCGGCCACATGCCGCCGAATCGTTCGGCCTTCTCAGCCCCGTCCATGAACCGAAGGATGACGTCGATCGCTGCCCGGATCCGGGCTCGCCGATCCTCCTGCTTCCTAGCGTCGAGGTCCCACGTCCGTTGGAAGCGAGCGACGAAGAACCCCGCCACGCCGCCGATGATGCCGCCGGCTGCGGCGCCGACGATCGCCGTTCCCAGGCTGTCCACAGAACCTCAGCCTACCCGACGAAGAACGGGAAAACGTCGACGATCTCGACCTCGCGTCCGCCCCGGTGCATCCGATAGACGATCGCGTGCGCGGGCACGTTGAAGTCGAGCATGCAGCCATGGTGTTCGGAGTTGGCTGGTGCGGGGTGCCTACCTTCGATCCAGCCTGGATCATGCTGGATTCGGCGGATCTGCGCGTTCACGGCACGACGATTTGCGATCGTCAACTCGGTCCTGGCCTCAGCCGCCTGCGGGCTGAGCCAGACCGATTCGGCCGGGTCTACCGGTCGTCGTCAGTGAACGGAATGCGCTCCCCACGATCGAGCTGCGCTTTCCCCCGCCTGACGCGCTCATTGAACCCTGGAATCCGCTCCATCGCGTTCCAGACGTTGGCCGATGCCGACTTCGACTCCGGTGCGGTCGGCGATACCCGTCCGCTAGCCCGTGCTGCGTCGACTTTGTTGGTCACCTGTCGACCTCCGGTCTAAGCCGCTACCCACCCCACAGTACCCGTCCGGGGCTCTCCAATGCCCTGGCCTGTCAGTACCGGCGCGTGTCATCCGTCAGTCAGATGAGCGTCCGCGAGCATCGCAGTATATGCACGATCCACGGACATGGGGACAGTCTGTCCCCGCTTCGTGTTGCGCAGGAGCACGGAACGTCACGGACCAACCGCCCCGGTCGCTCCAGCTCGGCTGGCCGCATGAGCAGGATCGACGGCCGGACGCGGAGCCGGGGCGGTAGCATCGTGGGACTTGACGCTTATGCGCGGCTTATCGGTCACGGGGACTGACGGTGGACCAGGCAGGCCGACTCGCCCAAGGTAAGCACTTTCTCTCGCGGGCCCTGTTGAAGCGGTTCGAGGAGCCAGTGGCGCGTGGTACCGGCCGGCCACAGTTGCTGATCGCCGTGGTCGACGTCGACACGGGGCGTTCGCATCTCAAAGGCAAGGACGGATGCGGGCGATACGAGGAGCTGGTCAAGTTCGACCAGGACGTTGCGGAGACGCACTGGGGCGAGCTTGAGAACAGGCTCCATCCGGTTTACGAGGCGCTCGCCGACGGATCCCTGCTGAGCCACCCCGAGCTGGTGGCGACGGTCAGGGACCTCGTCGCCCTGCACTGGGCCCGGAACCCGGAGATGCGGCTTCGCAGCGATGCCACCCTGGGAGTCGTGGCCGCCAGACAACGAGCCGAGATGATCGCCCAGGAGCCCGACAAGCTCGCCAAGCTCTTCTACGAGCAGCACGGCATCCACGCGGCTGGCCGAGAGGCCCTCGAGATGGCCGTCAGGGCGGCCCAGGAGCCGATGCACGAGGTCGTTCGGAGCGGCCAATGGTTCAGCGTCCGCGTCCATCACTTCTATGAGCGAGCGCGGGAGCTCCTGGTCAACCGCGAGCTGCTGCTCGTCCGCGCCGGCGAAGGCGAGTTCGTCCTCGGCGATGCCCCGGTCGTCCTGACCGGTCCATCGGACACGAATTCGCCTGACGTCGCGATCGCCGCGGCGACCGACGTCCGGATGCCGATCGACCCACGCTGGATGGTGATCCTCGGCGATCGCCCCGGCACCGTCACCTACTCGCTTGACGAGGTCCTCGACGCCAACTCCACCCAGGTCGGCAAGGCCCGCCGCCATACGTACATGCGGCCCGGCTCGCCCTGGAACGCGCTCATCATCGAGGCGATCGCTCGTGTGGCTGCCAACCCCCTTGCGCCCGACCCGCGTCGCAGCTAACCTCGTCTCGCCGGATCCGTCCGGCGGCCGGTGTAAGACGGTCCAGATCGAATAACCTGAAGCCGGCTCGGCCGTTGGCGCTTACACGCTAGTGGTCGGGCCGTTTCGATTCAGGAGGTCGAGATGACCACGGCAACATTTCAGTCCCCACCGACCGCGGCCGAGATCCGTGCGTGGGTCGTCGATCAGGGCACCTATCCGAAGCCCCATAGCCTTCGGACTCAGCTTGTCGAGCTGGTCGAGGACTGGTCAAACGCCATCAACGCCGGCGCATTCGATGCGCTCGAGGCCGAGGATCCGCGGGATCCCGAGCACCCGATCCCGGGTTCCTGGAACGACCTCCGACCGTCCGAAGCGGTAATCCTGCGCGACCTGGTCAAGGCGGCCGCAGCCAGGGCCCTCGATCGGTGCGAGGCGATCATCGTCGACGAGCTCACTGCCGCCGGCGTCACCTTCGCCGAA
>DATGGC010000100.1:0-7295 GCA_035308745.1 Candidatus Limnocylindrales bacterium
TCGTCATCGGCCAGCTCTTCGTCGCCCTCAACTTCTCCGAGCTGGCCAGCCACTTCCCGGTCGCCGGTTCCATCTACCAATGGTCCAAGCGACTGTCGAACAAGACCCTCGGCTTCTTCACCGGCTGGTTCTACTTCTGGGCCGGCGTGCTGACGACGACCGGGGTGGCGATCACCGTCCCGCTCGTCCTGTCGTCAATCCTTGGCGTGAACGGCGCGGGCACCTTCGGACCGTTCACCTGGAACGTCTGGGTCGCGCTGATCACGCTGGTGATCACGACCGTGATCAACGGTTTCGGCATCCGGCTGATGTCGATCATCAACAACCTGGGTGTCGCCGCCGAGATCCTGGGGATGGTCGTGTTCGCCGGCGTGCTGTTGATCTTCTTCAACCACCAGCCGGTCAGCGTGCTGACCAACACCTACGGCCTCGAAGGCCAGGCCAATGGCAACTACCTGCCGGTCTTTGCGGTTGCGGCGTTCATGTCCCTGTTCGTCGTCTACGGCTTCGATACCGCCGGGACGTACGGCGAGGAGACGATCGACGCCAGTCGCCAGGCGCCCCGCGGGATCCTGTCGGCGATCCTGATCTCCGGGATCATCGGTGCGATCTTCCTGCTGGCGATCATCCTCTCGACGCCGGATATTCCCGGCGAGATCAAGGCCGCCGCCGGTGGATCGAACCCGATTGCCGACGCCGTCCACTTCAACCTGGGCAGCTTCTGGGGCAACATCTACCTCCTGGTGATCCTGTCCGCCGTGTTCGTGTGCACGATGGCGATCCAGGGTGCGACCACCCGGCTGATGTTCTCGATGGGCCGCGACCGGCGCCTGCCGCTCGGTTCGGTGTGGGGCAAGGTCAGTGGCTACAAGACGCCGACGAACGCCGCGGTCGCCGTGGGCGTGCTCGCCGCGATCCCGTTCCTCGTCTCGGGCAGCGCCGGCGTGATCGCGATTGCCGCGACCGGCACGATCTATCTGAGCTACTTCCTGTGCAACCTGGGGGTGCTCATCGCCCGAAGCAAGGGCTGGCCCCAGAAGGCGGCCTGGTTCAAGCTCGGCAGCTGGGGCCTCGTGATCAACATCGTCGCCCTGATCTACGGCGGGGTGATGATCCTGAACTTCGCCCTGTGGAACAACTCGCTGTTCGGTGACTACGGCAACGCGCTCCGCGCCAACACCAACCCGACGATCGACACGCTGTCCTTCCTCGGGAGCTCGGCGCTCAGCTCGCTGCCCCAGATCCCGGTCTTCGAGACGTTCCTGGCCATCCTGCTGGTCTTTGGCCTGATCTACTACGCTGCGGCCGTCCGCGGTCGGAACGAGGTGATCCAGGCCGACGTGGCCACCGGCGAGGCCACGATCGGCTGAGCTTCTCGAGCCTTGCTTGGTCGACGGCGCGACGAACGACTCGTCGCGCCGTCACCATGTCCGGGGTAGCGTGATGGCTGAGGAGGCCGGGTGACCGACGACGTGACCGACGACCAGGAGCTGGGGGCGGGCGAGCGCCACGATGAGCTGGTGGCCGCGATGCAGCGCGTGCCCGAGCTGGCCGGGCGCAAGCTGACCCTGACCGCCCTGTCGGGCGGGATCACCAACCGGAACTTCCTGGTCGACGTCGCCGGCGAGACGGAACGCTACGTGATCCGCCTGGCCGGCAACGACACCCACCTGCTGGGAATCAGCCGGGAGGTCGAGCAGGCCGCCACGGTGGCCGCGGCCGGGGTCGGCGTCGGCCCCGAGGTGACGGCGTTCATCCGGCCCGAGGGCCTCCTGGTGACGCGCTTCATCGTCGGTTCGCCGGTCAGCGACGAGGCGGTCCACCGGCCCGAGACGATCCGCCGGGTGGCCGACTCGATTCGCAGGTTCCACGACGGACCGGCGATCCCGGGCCTGTTCATCCCGCTCCGGATCGTCGAGGCCTACCGGGCCCTGGCCGGCGCGCGGGGCGTGCCGATCCCGATCGAGTACGGGCTGGCCACGGCCGTCGGCCGGCGGATCGAGCTGGCCCTCCTGAGCAATCCCCTCGAGATGCGGCCCTGCCACAACGACCTGCTCAACGGCAATTTCATCGACGACGGCAAGCGCATCCGGATCGTGGACTGGGAGTACGCCGGGATGGGCGACCCGTTCTTCGACCTGGGCAACTTCAGCGTCAATCACGGTCTGACCTCCGACGAGGACCGGATCCTGCTGGAGGGCTACGACCTCGAGCCGGCCCGCATCGACCGCCTCGCGCGGCTGACCCTGATGCGGATCGTGTCCGACTTCCGGGAGGCGATGTGGGGCGTCCTCCAGCAGGGCGTCAGCACCCTCGACGTCGATTTCGTGGGCTATGCCGCCGAGCATTTCGACCGGCTCCTGGCCAACGCCGCCACGCCGGCCTTCGAGCGCGCCCTCCACGAGGCGGCGGGAGGCTGACGATGGATGGCGCGCGGATCGTGGTGATCGGCGGCGGGATCACCGGCTGTAGCGTCGCGCTCCACCTCGCCGAGGCGGGCTGGACCGACATCCTGCTGGTCGAGAAGGCCCAGCTGACCGCCGGCTCGACCTGCCACGCGGCCGGCGTGGTGACCGTCTTCAATCCGTCCTCGACGATGATGCGCTTCCGGCGCTACAGCGTGGAGCTGTACGAACGGCTGGGCGTCTTCGAGCGGGTCGGCAGCCTGCGCCTCGCGTCGAGCCACGACCAGCTCCTGGAGCTGGAGCGAACCGCCAGCCGGGCGCGGGGAATCGGCCTCGACGTCGACGTCATCTCGGCCGACGAGGCGCGCCAGCTGCTGCCGGCGATGTCGCCCGAATCGCTCTACGGCGCCGTCCACCTGCCCGGCGACGGCCATCTCGACCCGCATCGGGCGACCCATGCCGTGGCCGACGCCGCCCGGGCCCTCGGGGTCCGGATCCGGACCGGCATCCGGGTGACTGGGATCGAGCTGTCCGCGGCCCGCTCGGTCCGCCGGGTCCTCACCGACCAGGGCCCGATCGAGACCGAGCTGGTCGTGGATGCCGCCGGGATCTGGGCGCCGCAGGTCGCGGCGATGGTCGGCGGCTTCATTCCGTCGACGCCGGTCGATCACCAGCACATCGCCCTGCGCGCGGTGCCCGGCCACGAGCTGCCCCGCGAGATGCCCTGCTTTCGCGACCCGGACAACCTGGTCTACGGCAAGAGCGAGCAGGGCGGGATGCTCTTCGGCGGCTACGAGCTCGACCCGGTCAGCCGCTGGGAGGACGGCGTGCCGTGGGAGCATGCCGCCCAATCGATGCCGCCCAATTTCGAGCGCTTCGGGCCGCTGATGGCGGGCGCGATCCGGCGCTTCCCGTTCCTGGCCGATGCCGAGGTGATCCGCCTCGTCTGCCACCCGGACGCGATGACGCCCGATGCCAACCCGCTCGTCGGGCCGCTGCCGGGCGTCGGCGGCTTCTGGGTCGCCGCCGGCCTGTCGCTCAACGGCTTCGGCGGCGGGGGTGGGATCGGGCGCGCCGTGGCCGGCTGGATCACGACCGGTGACCCGGGCGTGGACATCGGCCCGTACCGGGCGAGCCGCTTCGCCGAGACCTATCGCGACCCGGTCTTTGCCGCCGGCCTGGCCCGGGAGACGTACTCGGACTACTACCGCCTGCGCTACCCGTACGACGCCGATCTGGCCGGCCGGCCGCGGCGGCTATCGGCGCTCCACGGCCGGCTCCAGGAGACGGGCGCGACCTTCGGCACGAAGGCCGGCTGGGAGCGGGCCGACTTCCACGATCCCGGGCGGCCCTGGCGACGGGCGGGCCGCGACCAGGCCGCCTGGGGCTGGACCCAGCCGCCCTGGTCCGAGCGGGTGCTGGCCGAGGGCCGGGCGGTCCGCGAGCGGGCCGGCTTGATCGACCTGAGCTCGTTCGGCAAGATCGCGGTCGAGGGTCGCGGCGCGCTCGGGCTGCTCCAGCGGGTCGCCGCGAACGACATCGACCGGCCGGTCGGCAGCCTCGTCTACAGCCAGTTCCTTGACGAGCGGGCCGGCATCGTGGCCGACGTCACGATCACCCGCCTCGCCGGGGATCGCTTCCGGGTCGTGACCGGTGCCGGGTTCGTGGCCGGCGACCTGGCCTGGATCCAGGCCCATCTCGAGTCGGGCGACGGGCCGGTGGAGCTCCGCGACGCGAGCGACGAGCTGGCGGTCATTGGCCTCTGGGGGCCCCGGGCCCGGACGATCCTGGAGGTGGGGGCCGATGACGATGTCTCGGACGCCGCGATCCCGCTCCGCCGGGCGGTCGAGATCCGGATCGGCGGCGCTTCGGTCCTGGCCGCCCGGATCAGCTACGCCGGCGAGCTCGGCTGGGAGCTGTACGTCGCGCCGGCGTGGGCGGTGGGCGTCTGGGATCGGCTGCGCGCCGCCGGCGCCGAGCATCGCCTCGAGCCGTTCGGGTACCGGGCGCTCGACGCCCTCCGGCTCGAGAAGGGCTATCGCTACTTCAGCACCGACATGACGATGCTCGAGACGCCCGACGAAGCCGGCCTGGGGCCGTTCGTTCGGATCGACAAGGGCCCGTTCGTGGGCCGCGATGCGCTCCTCGCCCGCCGGGCCAGCGCGACGTCCGGCCCCGGCCGGCGACTGGCCACGATCACGATCGGCGACAGCGAGTACCAGCCGATCTACGGCGGCGAAGCGGTCCGCCTCGACGGCGCGGTCGTCGGCCGCATCCGGAGCACGGCCTATGGCCCCACGGTCAGGACGACGATCGGGACGGTCTACCTGCCGGCCAACCTGGCCCAGGGGGCCCCGCTCGAGGTCGACGTCTTCGGCCGGCGGGTTGCGGCCGCGCTGGCCGCCGACGTCCTGGTCGACCCGGCGGGCGCCCGGATGCGCGGCTAGACGGCCGCCAGCCAGCCCTCGAAGCCCGGCCCGGCGAGGTTCGCGGCCGCCCGCGCCCAGCGCTCCTCGGCCCAGGCCCAGAAGTCGTAGTCGATCGCCGAGACCTGGGCCTGGATCGCTGCCCACAGCGTCCAGCCGATGTCCGACATGATCATCTGGAGGTGCATCCGGGCGAGCAGCGCGTCGTCCGCGGCGCCGAAATAGGCCGCACACAGCTCGGCCGCGCGGTCCGCCCCGAAGCCGAGCTCCTGGCAGGTGTTGCCGAGCTCGAAGGTCGGGTCGTTGTTGCCGCTGTATTCGTAGTCGACGATCCACAACCGGGCACCGTCGTCGAGGTAGTTCTCGGCCAGCAGGTCGTTGTGGCAGGGGACGCTGGGCAGCGGCCGGCGGGCAAGTGCCGCCTCGATCCGGGTGACGGCCGGCAGCGCGCCGCGGAACCCGTCGGGGATCGCCACGCTGCGCTGGGCGACCACCCCCAGGTAGCGCTCGGTCAGGCGGAACATGTCGAAGTCCAGGGCAAAGCGGGGACCCGCGTGCAGGCGCCGGAGCGCGTCGGCGATCCGGCCCGGGCTGTCCGGCGGGCTGAACGCGGCAATGGACATCGTCCGTCCCGGCAGCCACTCGAGGACCATCGCATCCCACCCGGGCAGGTGCTCGAGGACCCGCGGGCCGACGCCGGCAGCGGCCGCCGCACGGGTGTTGTGGAGCTCGTTGGCCCGGTCGATCGCCAGCAGGTCGGTGGCCGGTCCGGGGATTCGAACGAAGCATGGCAGGCCGTCGACCTCGACCCGGTAGTTGCGGTTGGTCAGACCGCCGGCGATCGGCTCGGTCCGGATCGTCCGGCCCCGCCAGGCCGGGATGGCGGTCACGACGTCCTCGATCGATGGGCTGGCTGGCTGGATGGGCATGCGCCTCATTGTGCCACCCGATACCCTTGCCCCCGGGCGCTGCGCGCCCGATTGACGGCACGATGCAGGTGAGGAGCGCGCGCGGATGGACCAGGCCCGGGCGGTGATCATCGGCGGCGGCGTCGGCGGCACGAGCATCGCCTACCACCTGGCCGAACGGGGCTGGCGCGACATCCTGCTGGTCGACCGGGCGGAGCTGACGTCCGGGTCCACGTTCCACTCGGCCGGCCTCGTCGGCCAGCTGCGCTCGAGCGTGACCCTGACCCGGATGATGATGGACAGCGTCGAGTTGTACCGGCGGCTGAAGGCCGAGACCGGCACCGACCCGTCGTGGCACGAGGTCGGTTCGCTGCGCCTGGCGTCGACCCCGGCCCGGATGGAGGAGCTCACCCGGCAGGCCGGCTGGGCCAAGACGTTTGGCCTGCCGCTGGAGCTGATCGGTCCGGCCGAGGCGGGCGATCTCTTCCCGCTGATGTCGCTCGACGGCGTCCTCGGGGCCGTCTTCCTGCCGACCGACGGCTGGCTCGACCCGTCGGGCCTGGCCCTCGCCCTCGCCGCCGGAGCCCGGGCCCGCGGCGCGACGATCGAGACCGGCACCCGGGTCGTGGCGATCGACACCGCGGACGGCCGGGTCACCGGCGTCCAGGTCGAGCACAAGGGCGAACGGCGCACGATCCGGACGTCGGTGGTCGTCAATGCCGGGGGCATGTTCGCGCCGGAGATCGGCCGGCTGGTGGGGGTGAACGTGCCGATCATCCCGATGGCCCACGAATACCTGTTCACCGAGCGGATCGCGGGCGTCACGCCCAGCCTGCCGACGATGCGCGACCCGGACCACCTGTGCTACTTCCGCGAAGAGGTTGGCGGGCTGTGCATGGGCGGCTACGAGCGGAACCCCGCGCCCTGGTCGCTGGACGGGGTGCCGGCCGACTTCAACGGCAAGCTGCTGGCCCCCGACTGGCCGCGCTTCGCCGAGATCATGGACGGCGCCGTGCTGCGCGTCCCGCCGATCGCCGATGCCGGGATCAACCGGATGATCAACGGCCCCGAGGGCTTCACGCCCGATAACGAGTTCATCCTCGGCGAGAGCGAGGTCCGGGGCTTCTTCGTCGCCGCGGGCTTCTGCGCCCACGGGATCGCCGGCGCCGGCGGGATCGGCAAGCAGATGGCCAGCTGGATCGTCGACGGCGAACCCGAGCTCGATCTCTGGAAGATGGACAGCCGCCGGTTCGGGGCGCAGTACCGCTCGCAGGCCTACACCCTCGCCCGGACCGTCGAGGTCTACCAGCAGTACTACGACATCCACTACCCCAACGAGGAGCGCCACAGCGGCCGGCCGCTGCGCGTCTCGGCGGCCTACGGCCGGCTGGCCGAGCTGGGCGCGTCGTTCGGCGAGAAATCGGGCTGGGAGCGGCCCAACTGGTTCACCTCGAACGAGGCGGCCGGTCGCGAGGACTGGCGACCGCGGGGCTGGGCCGGCGAGAACTGGTCGCCGGCGATCGGCGCTGAGGCACGGGCCACCCGGACCGCGGCCG
>DATGGC010000101.1:0-6470 GCA_035308745.1 Candidatus Limnocylindrales bacterium
GCCAGGCCTCGAGGGCTTCCCGATACCGCCCGAGGCGGCGCAGGAGCCGTGCCCGTTCGATGATCATCTCGAGCCGCGCGGGGTTCGCGATCTCGGGACCGCTGTCGTCGGCGCGCTGGGTCAGGATCGTGGCCCACGACCGCCGGCCCGGGGCCGCCATCATGGTCGGGGCGGGTCGCGGCGGACCTTCGAGCGCCGCGTCGAGACAATCGAGCGCGTCCCGATCCCGCCGAGTCCGGCGATAGGCGCGGGCCAGCCCGAACAGGTCGCCGGCCGGCGCCGACCGCCGGTCATCGACGGCCCCGAGGTACCGATCCGCGTGGGCCATCAACCTGGCCAGCGAGCGGACGTCCTCGTGGTTGTGGCGGACGACCTCGGCGATCGGCCCAACGGCCCCGCCGCGGAGCATCTCGAGGTAGCGACCGGGGATCTCCCAGCCCTCGATGTCGTGGCCCCGGTGCTGGCCCAGGAGCTCGGTCTCGACCGTCTTCAACCGCGCGTCGCTCAGCCGGTGGCGGAAGACCCGTCGGACGAACGGCAACAGGTCGAGATGGCCGGCCAGGGGTGGCGGCGGCCTGCCGTGGAGCCGGAAGCGGGCCACGAGGAGCGGCCAGTCGAAGCCCCGGCCGTTGTACGTGACGAGCCAGGCCGTGGCCGGCAGGAGCTCGGCCAGGGCCCCGAGCATGCCGGCCTCACCGGCGTGGTCGGGCAAGAGGAGCTGGACCTGGCGGAAGGTATCCCCGGTCCACCAGCCCAGGCCGATCAGGAAGGCTACGGTGCCCGCGCCGGTCGCCAGGCCGGTCGTCTCGGTGTCGAGGCAGACGAGCGGGATGTCCGGTCCCGGGTGATCGGGCAGCCCGGCGATCCGGTCGCGGTCGATCGGCAGCTTGACCGCCTCGGGCTCGATCCGGATGTAGCCGCCGCCAGGTCCCTGGATCCAGCGCGCGTCAAGGGCCGATGCCAGCCGTTCGGCACGAGCATCCGCCGATCGCGCCAGCTCAGCCCACGGCGAGGCTGCGGTGCCGGGGCCGTCCGCCCCGGGCGCGACACGGCGCTCGTGCCGGAGCCGGTCGAGCCGCCGCTCGAGGATCCCGATCTCGGTCATCGACGCTGGGCGACGCCGCCGGTCGCGGCCGGCGCATTGACCGCAGTTGTCCCCACGAGCGTTGCCAGCAGCCGGAGGGCCAGTTGCCGGGCATTGATCCCCGGCTCGGGGCGCGGACCGGTGCAGCTCGGACAGCCTTCGTCGCAGCCGCAGCTCGTGATCAAGTCGGCGGCCCCGGTGATCAGCTCCTCGGTCCGCCCGAAGAGGCGCTCGGACAGCCCGACGCCGCCGGGGACGGTCTCGTACAGGTAGATCGTCGGCGCCTCGTGGTGCGGCGAGCGCACCTGGCAGACGAGCCCGAGGTCGCTGGGGCTGACCATCAGCAGGAAGCTGGCCACCGCCTGGAGCGCCCGGCCGGCGCCAACCAGGGCCACGTCCAGCTCATCCCGCCGCCAGGTGCCGCCCGGACCGACGGCCACGATCGCGGGATCCACGGTGAGCCAGGCGGCCGTTGTCTGGAGCTCGATCTCGGGCAGATGGATCCGGCCCCAGCCGAGGTTCTCGTTGGTCAGGAACTTGAGCTTCTTGTAGATCGTGGCCAGGCTGGCGACCATCACCTCGCCGTGCTCGCGGGCGCCGCCGGGCAGCGGCGCCGAGCCAAACGTGTCGAGCGGCTTCAGGGTCACCGCCACGTCGGCCTGGGTGTAGTGGTCGACGTCGACCCGCCGGACATACGCCTTGCGCTCGTCCCAGTCGAGCCGATCGACGTGGAACTGGGCCGATTCGTGGAGGTAGATCGCATCCTCGTGGACGGCGGTCTGGGCCCCGAACAGGTCCACTTCGCCGATCACCCGCGGCCGGTCGGGCGTGGTGTCGATGATCACGACGTTCTCACTGGCGGCCGTGCGCAGGGAGATGGCCGAGGCTGGGAAGTTCTCGCTCGACCAGTACCAGCGCCCGTCGGCCGCCTGCCGGACGTGGTGCTCCTCAGCCAGGAACGCGAGCAGGTCGTCGGCTGGACCCGGCCCGAAGACCTCGCCCGGCTGGAACGGCAGCTCGAACGTGGCGGCCTTCAGGTGGGCCAGCAGGATGTGCAGGTTGTCCGGGTCGAGGCGTGCCTCCTCGGGCGTCCCCGCGAGCAGGAACTCGGGGTGGTGAATCACGTATTGGTCGACCGGCGAGCCGCTGGCGATCACCACGGCGACGCTGACCCCGCTGCGCCGGCCGGCCCGGCCGATCTGCTGCCAGGTGCCGGCGACCGAGCCGGGATAGCCGGCGATGATCGCCGCGTCGAGCCGGCCGATGTCGACGCCCAGCTCGAGGGCATTGGTGCTGACGACGCCGAGCACGTCGCCACTGCGCAGGCCGTGCTCGATCGAGCGCCGTTCGGTGGGCAGGTAGCCGCCCCGATAGCCGCGCACCCGGGACCGTGGGCCGGCGTGCTCGCGAAGTGCCTCGCGGAGGCCGGTCAAGAGCAGCTCGACGGCGGTCCGCGAGCGCCCGAAGACGATGGTCTGGCGGCCGGCCCGCAGGAACGGCAGGGCCCAGCGGTTCGCCAGGGTCAGTGCCGAGCCCCGGGCGCCGGTGGCGCCGTCGAGGAGCGGGGGATCGACGAGCAGGAGGTGGCGTTCGCCCGACGGCGCCCCGTTGCGGTCGATGAGCTCCGGCGTCCGCCCGGTCAGGGCGCTGGCCAGCTCGAGCGGATTGCCGATCGTCGCCGAGCAGCACACGATCACCGGCTTCGAGCCGTAGTGGGCGCACAGTCGCAGGAGCCGGCGGAGCACGTTCGCGACATGGCTGCCGAAGACGCCACGATACGTGTGGAGCTCGTCGACGACGATCACCTGGAGCTGCTCGAAGAGCTGGAACCACTTCGTGTGGTGGGGCAGGATCGCCGCGTGGAGCATGTCCGGATTGGTCACCACGACCTGCCCGGCCGTCCGGATCGCCGAGCGAATCGGGGCCGGCGTGTCGCCGTCGTAGGTGGACGCCGCGACATCCAGGCCGGACAGCTGGGCCAGCGTGCTGAACTCGGCGACCTGGTCCTGGCCGAGGGCCTTGGTCGGGAACAGGAACAGGGCCCGGGCCGATCGATCGACGGCGAGGGCCTGGAGGACCGGGACCGCGTAGCACAGGGACTTGCCCGACGCGGTCGGGGTCACGACGACGACGTCGCGGCCGGCGTGGACCGCCTCGATCGCCTCGGCCTGGTGGGTGTACAGCTCGCCGATCCCGCGTCGTTCGAGGCCGGCCCGGATCCGCGGATCGAGCCACTCGGGGAGCGGCGCCGTGCGGGCCGCCCGGGCCGAGATCAGCTCGTGGTGGACCACGCCCCGGGCCATGGACGGCTCGGCCAGCAGCTCGTCCAGGACCGCGCCAACGGTGGCCGGTGCGTAGGTCCGCAAGGGATGCCTCCAAATCGAACGGGCGTGCGAAATCTGCGCGGAGTCTAGCAGTCAAGGTGGTGGCCTGCCACGTCACCTTGGCTGTCACGGAGCACGGTTCCGCGTTTGACATGTCAGCTGCGGGTAGCTACGCTGCCCCGAATGACCGGCCGCCGCGACGATCTGCGCGACCTCGACGGCCCGCCCGATTCAGCCGGCGCCAGCCTCGCCCCGGGGCCCAGCGTCCTCGAACGCGGGCGGGACCTGGCCGGGTTGTCGGTGGCCGGCATCACCCGGCGGCGGATCGCCATCCTGATGGCGGCCCTCTTGTCGGCCTGGATCGTCCTGGCCCTGTCACGCCAGGTCGGCGAGGCGGCTGACGCCGCCAACCAGGCGAATCAGCTCAGCCAGGCGAACCAGGCACTCAGTGCCCAGATCGCGACCCTGACCGAGGAACGGACCTTGATCCAGGACCAGGCGTACATCGAGATCGAGGCCCGGGCTCGGGGCCTCGGCGGCCGCGACGAGCATCCCTTCAGCCTCGCGCCCGGCGCTCCGTCGCTGCCGCCCGATGCGCCCGGCAGCGCCTCCGCCGCGCTCGGAGCCCCGGCCACCCAGACGGCGCCGATCGACGCCTGGCTCGACCTCCTCTTCGGGTCGGGCCACTAGCGACGCGCCGCCGCCGCTCGGCGCGGGCCGCATCCAGCGGCGATCATCTTCGAATGCCCGAACGAGTCCTCACCGCGGCCGAGCTGTCTCGGGCGTCATTGGCCCGCCAGCTCCTGCTCGAGCCAGCCAGCCTCGATCCGGTCACGGCCGTCGAGCAGCTCGTCGCCCTCCAGGCCCAGGAGCCCGCCTCGCCCTATCTCGCCCTGTGGACGCGCCTGGCGGGCTTCAAGGCGGCCGACCTGCACCAGGCGTTCCACGACCGAACCGTGGTCAAGGGCACCCTCCTCCGGGTGACGCTGCACGTCGTCAGCGCCCGCGACTACCGGCTCTACTGGCCGGCGCTCGCGCCGCGGCTGCGCCATTGGCGCGAACCGATGCTGCGCCAGGTGGGCCTCGGGCCGGAGATCGAGGCGCTGGCCGGCCAGGCGGCGGCGTTCGCGGCAGAGCCGCGCTTCGGGACCGAGCTGCGCGATCACCTGCCGGCGTTGACCGGCGACCCTGGGCCGGCGGGCCAGACCGACAGCTGGTGGGCGATCCGGCCGTTCCTGCCGTTCCTGATGGCGCCCGGCGAGCCGCCCTGGTCGTTCGGGCGGCGCCCGCGATTTGTTGCCGCGCAGAGCTGGCTGGGGACGGAGCTGGCCGACCCCGGGGCCGGGCTGCGCCACCTGATCGAGCGCTACCTCGCCGGGTTCGGCCCGGCCGGGATCGACGACATCCACAAGTTCAGCCACATCCCAGCGCCCGTCCTGCGGGCCGTGATGGAGGCGCCCGGTGCCGGGCTGCTGACGTTTCGGGATTCGAAGGGCCGGCGCCTGTACGACGTTCCGGACGCACCGCTGCCGCCGGGCGACACGCCGGCCCCGGTCCGCTTCCTGCCGATGTGGGACAGCCTGCTGCTGGCCTACGCCGATCGGGACAGAGTGATGCCGGCGGCCCAGCGGCCCATGGTGATCCGCAAGAACGGCGATTTCCTGCCGACGTTCACGGTCGATGGCCTGGTCGCCGGGCTGTGGCGCGCCGACCGGGTCGATGGACGATCCCAGGTCACGCCGCTACCGTTCGCCCCGCTCAAGCCAGACGTCCAGGACGCCGTAATGGCCGAGGCGGCGCGCCTCGAGCGGTTCATCGAGCCCCTCGAACCGGCGGTCTACTCGCGCTACGCCACCACCTGGCTCAAGGACCAGCCGGCCCGCGGCTCAATCGACGGAAACGTCACCCACGACGGCCAGTCGGGGTGAGCGAGACCGCAAGCGACGTGGCATCCGGCCGGCGATTTGGGGTACCATCCCCGACCGGAGCTGACCGTGGCGGAGTAGCTCAGTGGTAGAGCAGGGGACTCATAAGCCGCCCCGCCGAAACGCTGCACAAGCCGTGCTCAGCCCAACCGATTTCGTGCTCAGTTATGTGGTGCAAGAGGGGGCGAGATGTCGATCTCATTCGGGTTTCCGCACCGGAACCTCGAACTCTCTGTACAGGCGGCGATGGCTGCGATGGGTGTCGCTGCCGCCAAGACGTGGCCCGTGATCCTCGGCGACATGCTCGCTTGGTCAGCGACTGATAAGGGGCTGGCCAGGATCGACGTACAGGAGACTCCCTTCGGGGCCCACGTAACCTTTGTGCCGTGGCGTCAGATTGGCGAGGTCGGCGTACGCGTCTCCCAAACGACGGACACGCACGAGCCGACGGCACAATTGCGCGTGCCGAAGCAGGGCATCGAACTCGCGGTTCCGAGGGCTGTAGCAGGCACGCCAGAGTGGGATTTCGTTCAAGCCGTTCTCGACTACTCGGCGTCCGCGTAGAGGGAGTCGAAGCGGCCCCCGGCTATCCGTGAGCGGAGAAGATGCCGGGGCCGACGGTGGGGAGGTGCTCTCGGGTGTCACGTGCGGGAATGGCAACTTGCGCGTCCGCATCCGAATTCAGCCTTCGACGTCAGGCTCGTTAAGTTGGAACGGCGGCATCCGCACCTGGACGTCGAAGGGGAACGAGAAGCGCTTGGCTCCTATGACCGCATCGACGCGATATCGACCTTCGTCGGGGATCGTAGCCATACGAAGGTCGATCGCGAGGCTCACCTGTCCGTTCCGGCTCGGATCGCGGAGCGAACCTTTCACTAGCCCGTTGATTTGAGTCAGTGGCCGCTGGCCTTGCTTGCGAACGTCCACGCTGATCTTCAGCTCAAGAGGTGAGCCGTCGCGTGGCTCAATCTGGACAAGAAGTGCCAAGGTCAGGGGGAGAGGTATAGGCACGGTGGCGACGAACACCTGATCGATCCCCGCACCAGATACGAAGAGCAACCCTTCTCGGACCTCGGCGAAGTCCGCAAGCGTCGCGACTGTGAGCCTCATCCGAGTGCAGGAACCAGGATCTCAATG
>DATGGC010000102.1:0-4381 GCA_035308745.1 Candidatus Limnocylindrales bacterium
GCCGAGCACGGCCGCGCCGGCGGCGAGGAGCAGCAGCCACGGCCGGGCCAGCAGCTCGCGCCGGCCCGCCCACAGGACGAACACGACGACGAACGGCGCGACGAACAGCATCAGCAGGTGGTTGCCCAGGGCCAGCCCGATCAGCAGTCCACCCAGGACCAGGTCGGAGCGCTTCCGGCGGTCCGCCCAGACCAGTGCGCGATGGATGATCAGGGCCACGAACATGAGGTGGAGCGGGTTGACCTCCGAGACGGTCGCCGCGGCCCAGATCGTGCCGATTGCCCCGGTCGCCAGGGACGCCGCGATCGCGATCGCCGGCCGGACGCCGAGGCGGAGTGAGATCAGGCTGAGGGCGACGAGGCTGACCGTGACGTACACCGCCGACAACAGGTTGGCCCGGAACGCGACCGAGCCGATCGGCAGGAGCTCGGCCAGCCAGGCCAGCACGATGTAGGTCGGGTAGCCCGTCGGATGGGCGACGCCCAGGACGTGGGGCACGGTCGCCATCTCGCCCCAGTCGCCGAACGCGATCCCGGGCATCAGGGTCCGGACATAGACCAGCATCGCCACGACAGCCACGCTGAGCGGGACGTACCAGCCCGGTTCGAGCAGGCGGGCGACGACGCCGGACGTGGGGGTCGAGGCGGGCTCAGGGGTCGTCGTGGCTGGCTGGCCGGGAATCGGGTCGGACCCTGCGCCCGGTGCTTCAGCCGGCCCGCTCATCTCGCTGTCCACTCGCGGCAGTCTAGGGTCTTCGGCTGAACCCTTCGCGCGAGGGACACCTCGTTCGAGCAGCCTCCTGGGTGGTGCCCAGCCCGCCCGGCCCGAGCACCGGCAGGTTGCGCGGGCTCACATCCGCTCGCAAGTTTCCACCTGTCCGGGCTTATCAGGGCTTGACGAACGCGGACCGGCGATCGTATCCTGCCTCCGCACCCAGTTGGGTGCCCGTGTAGATCGCGATTTGAGGAGGCGTCGGATATGACCAACGACGTCCGCAGCCACACCGTGACTGGCGCGTTTGGCGCCGATCTCGGTAGGTTCCTGCCCATCTCGTAGATCCCCGGGCGGCCAAGGGCCGTCGCGAGTACCACGAGCCGTGGGCCGGAATTCGGTCGCACGGTTTTTTGTTGCCCTCCAGCTGGGCGGCCGAAGCCGCGGGACCGAGGCGATGACGTCGCAGCCGACCCGCGGCTCGTTCGATTCCGGGTTGACGCTACTCCGACCCGAACCCTCCCCCTGGAGCAACTCGATGACCACCACGCTCAGCCCACAACTGAATGATCCAGCCGGCCAGGTGCGCGACGCGGCGCTGGTCGTCCACCACGCGGTCAAGCGCTTCACCGTGGGCGACAAGCGCCGCCCGGTGATGGCCATCGACGACGTGTCGATGCGCCTTGAGCGGGGCGAGATCTACGGAATCCTGGGATCGAACGGCTCCGGCAAATCGACCCTGATCCGCTTGATCTGCGGCCTACTGACGCTCGACGCCGGGCGGGTCGAGGTCTTCGGCCACGACCTCGTCCGCGAGGAGCTGGCGGTCAAGCGCCTGATCAACCGGGTCTCGGTCGACGCGGCCTTCTTCAAGAAGCTCAGCCCGCTCGAGAACCTCAGCTTCGCCGCTCACCTGTACGGCCTCGACGGCGGGGCGGCCCGGGGCGCGGCACTCGGGATCCTGGCGCGCCTGGGCATCTCTGCCCGCCGGGCGGGCCAGCCGATCGAGCAGATGAGCCGGGGCATGCAGCAGAAGGTCGCGATCGCACGGGCCTTCCTGACCGCTCCGTCACTGCTCCTCCTCGACGAACCGACCACCGGCCTGGATCCGCGCTCGAAGCTCGATGTCCAGGCCTTCATCGAAGAGCTCCGGGCAGAGCACGACGCAACGATCGTGCTCACCACCCACGACCTCGCCGAAGCCGATCGACTGTGCGATCGGATCTCGATCCTGAACGACGGCCGGAAGGTCGTCGAGTCGACGCCCACCGGGCTGAAGCTGCTGGTCGCCGAACGCTACGACCAGCCGGCCACGCTCGAAGCGGCCTTCATGACCTACACCGGTCGCTCGCTCGACGACGACCACGAAGAAACGGAGGACAGCGATGAACCGAATTGATCGTCCCACGGCAGCGCGGGTCCCCCGCAACCCCAACGACTTCGACATCCGAAAGGAACGCAACCCCATGAACAGCCAGTACGAGCTGGCTCGGGTCATCCACGCCGAACGTCTCGCTCGCGGCATCGCCGAGCGCGAGGCCGACCGGCTGGCCCGCCAGCGCCCTGCACATCGCCCGATTCGCCGGGCAATCGGCCGCTCGATGGTTCGCATCGGGATCCGCCTGGCCGAACCGAACCTCCGCCCGGCCCGGTCACGTTGAGTGATCGGGCCGGGCGCCCCCACCTTCGCCTGAGGACACTTCCGTGACCGTGCTCAGCCACGAGATGAAGACGAGCTTCGCCTTCATCGAGCGCAACTTCTACCTGACCCGCCGGTACTGGGGCTGGGAGCTCGCGTTCCTGGTCTATTCCGTGGCCGGCGCCCTGTCGATCTCCTTGATCGGGGCCCAGGCCGGCGACCCGCGCCTGCTCCTGTCGCTCTGTCGGTCGTCTTCTCGTGGATTGCCGAGACGATCGCGGTCGAGCGCTGGGAAGGCACCCTCGAGTACACGATGATGGCGCCGATTCGGCGCTCGACCCAGCTCCTCGGCTCGACGGCCTACGCGATCGTCTACGGCCTGGTCCACACCGCGGTCATCCTGGTCGTCCTGGTCCTGTTCTTCCCGCAGCTCGACCTGGCCCGGGCGAACCCGTTGACCGCGGTCGCGTTCGTGCTGCTCGGCTCGTTCAGCTTCGTCGGGATCGGGATGATCGCGGCGATCCTGCCGCTGCTGTACGTCGAGCGCGGCGCGCAGATGACGTTCGTTCTCCAGTCCTGCCTGCTGCTGGTCAGCGGCGTGTATTACTCGATCTCGATCCTGCCGCCCTGGATGCAGGTCCTGTCGCACATCTCGCCGGCGACGTATGTCCTCGACGGGGTCCGGCAGGGGCTGATCGAGGGCGTCCCGATCACCGATCTCGGCGGTGACATCTGGCCGTTGCTGGTGATGGGCGTGTGCCTGATCCCGCTCGGGCTGTGGGCATTCGGCCGGGCCGAGCGCTACGCCAAGCGGACCGGCAAGCTCAAGCGGGTGGGCTGAGATGACGATCGAAGCCCAGGGCGTCGAGCCGGCGCCTGCTCCAGGCCGCGGGCCGACCCTGGAGGCGCTCGGCTGGACAGCGGCCCTGGCTGCCGCGTTTGCCGGCTTGGACGCAGAGTCCGGCGACAGTCGCCGGCCGGCCCGGGTCGTGGCCGAGGACCGTGGTTCGTACCAGGTCCTCGGCCCGGCCGGTGAGCAGCGGGCGTCGGTGACCGGCCGGTTCCGGTTCGAGACCAGCGACCCGGCCGCCTTTCCGGCGGTCGGCGACTGGGTCGCCATCGGGGCCGGCCCGACCGACGACCCGAACGAGAGCACGAACGACCGGTCGCAGACCGACACGATCATCCATGCGGTCCTGCCCCGGTGGAGCGCCCTGATTCGCCAGGCCGCCGGCCGGCGGACCGAGGCCCAGGTCGTGGGTGCCAACCTCGACGTCGTCTTCGTCGTGGCCTCGCTCAACGGCGACCTGAACCTGCGCCGCCTCGAGCGCTATGTCGCCGTCGCCTGGGAGAGCGGCGCCGAGCCGATCGTCCTGCTCTCGAAGGCCGACCTGACCGACGACGCCGAGGCCATCCTGGCCGCCGTCTCGGCCGTGGCCGCGGGCGCCGCCGTCATGGTCGTAAGCTCGTTCGACGGCCGCGGCGTCGAGGCGGTCCGGGCCCGGATCGGTCCGGGCCGGACGGCCGCGTTCGTCGGCTCGTCGGGCGTCGGCAAGTCGACCCTGCTCAACCGCCTGGCGGGCGAGGAGCGGGCCGGGGTAAGCGAGATCCGGGCGGGAGATGCCCGCGGCCGGCATACCACCACCCGGCGCCAGATCCACCTGCTGCCCGAGGGCGGCCTGGTCCTCGACACGCCGGGCATGCGCGAGCTGGCCCTCTGGGACGGCGACGGCCTCGAGCAATCGTTCGCCGACATCGATCGCCTCGCGGAGGCCTGCCGCTTCGGCGACTGCGCCCATAACGCCGAGCCGGGCTGCGCGATCCGTGCGGCGATCGCCGCGGGCAGCCTGCCGGCCGAGCGTCTCGAGAGCTGGCGAAAGCTCCAGCGTGAGGCCCGCCACCACGAACGCCAGGTCAGCGTCCTGGCCCGCCACGAAGAGCGCCGGAAGTGGAAGGCGATCAGCAAGTCGGTGGGCAAGCACATGGACGCGAAATACGGAGCGGAGCGGTGGTGAAGGCGAGCCTGCCGGC
>DATGGC010000103.1:0-1786 GCA_035308745.1 Candidatus Limnocylindrales bacterium
AGCTGGGCGTGCTGCTCGAGATCGGCGTAGCCGCCCAGGACCGTCAGGTGCAGGCCGGCGTCGGGGCTGGCCATTCCCAGCGGGGCGAGCGACATCGAGCGTGCGGCCAGCACGACCGGCGCCACCGGGCCCAGCGCCCGGGCCAGGGTCGCCGAGACGGTCGCGCCGAAGCCCGGCACCTGGCTCGGCGTCGCCGTGGTCAGGACCGAGACGCCGCGATCGGTCGGGGCGGCATTCAGGACGGCTCGCTGGAGGCCGGCGACCGCAACCGCCTCGCTGTACTGGAACGCCGCGGCCACGAGCGTCGTCGCCGCCAGGACGACCAGCCACAACGCGAGCAGGAACGACCGATCGGCTCGAACCCCCCGGGCCGCGAGCCGGCCCAGCCCTACGCTCGCCCCCACTCCCGCCGGTGACATCTCGGGCGGACCCTACCATGCGCCCGGAGGCCCCCGCGCGACGCGTTGCGCCGTCCAGCCCGAGCCACCCAGGCCGAACGCGACCGCCAGGGCCGTTGCGAGATTCAGCTGGCGCGGACGGCGATCGCCCCGAGGATCACGCCGGCCGCGGCGAGAGCCAGGCCGGCCACGATCATGACCCGGATCGCACGCGGATCGTCGGACAGGTTGCGCAGCCGCCGGCCGCCGCTCCACAGCAGGCCCATCAGGAGCACCACCAGACCGATCGTGATCAGGGCGTAGCCGACGATGACCCCGGCGTTCATGACGGTCGCTCCAGCACGGTCTCCTCGATCGGGCCGGCGGAGCTCCGCCGGGACCGGCCCCATTCTGGGCGAAACTGGAGATGGGATGCAGGGCGTAGGACAGATGGCTAGTGGCCCTTTTTGATTCGATCTGCCAATCTCACCCGGTCACTGCTCGCGACTAGCCGGAGTCCCCGAACAAGATGCGATCCCGTCCGGCCGCCCCTCGCCCACGCACGCTCGCCGGGCACGTCTCCCGCCGTTCCGTCGCCGGGGCGCTGTTCCTGTCGCTGATCCTCGGCTCGTGGGTGGCCGGCGTGACCCTGGCCGCGGCCCCGCGGCTGCCCCTCGGGGGTGCCGCGCCGATCCCTGTCCACCCAAGCTACCGGGCCGCCTGCCCGCCGGCCGCCCCGGGCTTCGTGGCCTGCATGGCCCTGGTTCGGACCGACATCGCGCCGCTGTCGCGCGCGAGCGTCAGCCCCGATTCGCCGCCGCCGGGCTATTCCCCGAGTCAGCTTCGGGCCGCGTATGGCCTGCCCGACCCGACGAGTGGCAATGGCACCGGGATGACCGTGGCCATCGTCGATGCCTCGGATCTGCCGTCGGCCGCCTCGGACCTGGCGGCCTACCGCAGCCAGTTCGGCCTGAGCCCGTGCACCACGGGCAACGGCTGCTTCAGCAAGGTCGACGAGAACGGCGGCACGAGCTACCCCGCCCCGGATCCCGGCTGGTCGGAGGAGATCGCCCTCGACATCGAGATGGTCTCGGCGATCTGCCCCAACTGCCACATCCTGCTGGTCGAGGCCAGCTCCACCTCGGTCGAAGACCTCGGGATCGGCGTGAACACGGCGGTCAGCCGGGGCGCCGTGGCCATCTCCAACAGCTACGGCGGGCCGGAGTTCGGCGGCGAGACCTTCTACGACTCGACCTACTACGACCATCCCGGCGTGGCGATCACGGCCAGCAGCGGCGATGCCGGCTTCGGCGTCCAGTTCCCGGCCTCCTCGCCCCATATCGTGTCGGTCGGCGGGACCAGCCTGACCACCGCGGTCAGTCCCCGGGGCTGGGCCGAGACGGCCTGGG
>DATGGC010000104.1:0-2461 GCA_035308745.1 Candidatus Limnocylindrales bacterium
CCGCCGGTCACGCTGGGTGGTCGGACGAGCGACCGGGAGTATAGCCCCGATCAGGCGTTGGCCGACTCGAGGATTGCCCGCCCGGCCGGCCGGCGCTGGGCCTGGGCGATTCGCTCGAACAGCTCGCCGTAGCGCTGGCCGATCGCCGGCCAGAGCATCGCCCGGCTGTAGGCATGGGCCCGGCCGCCGATGGCGGCCCGCTTGGCCGGATCGCCCAGGAGCATCACGAACGCCGCCGCCAGGGCGCCGGGGTCGGGCTTGGCCAGCACCCCGCGGCCGCCACCGAGCAGCTCGGAGGCGTGGGCGAACGGCGTCGAGACGATCGCCTTGCCGGCACCCATCGCGTGCGACAAGGTGCCGGACACGGTCTGGTCCAGGCCGGGGTAGGGGGTCACGAACAGGTCGGCCGCCTGGAGCCAGCGGCCCAGCTCCGTCCGGCCCACGTACCGGTCGACGAGCTCGACGTGGCCGGTCATGCCCAGGGCCCGGATCTGGTCCTGGAGCGAGCGCCGATAGGCCTCACCCTCGGACCGGATCAGGTCGGGATGGGTTGGCCCGAGGATCACCAGGCGCGCGGACGGCACCACCGCGACGACCGCCGGCATGGCGGCGATGGCCAGCTCGAAGCCCTTCTCTGGACCGAGCAGGCCGAAGGTCAGGATGAATGGCGCGTCGGCCAGGCCCAGGCTGGCCTTGGCCGTGGCCGGCTCGACGAGCGGCAGGTCGGGCACGCCGTGGGGGATGACGTCGATCAGGCCCGGATCGACGCCGTAGGCCTTGGTCAGCAGGACGGCCGCCGCCGAGGACATGACCACGCTGGCGGCGCTGGCGGCCGCCAGCTCGGCGATCACCTTGCGCTGGCCGGGCGTCGGCCGGCGGGCGATGGCATGGAACGTGGTGACCGCCGGCAGGTTGAGGGCGCCCACGAAATCGAGCACGAACCCGCCGTCGGTGCCGCCCCAGATCGTCGGGTCGTACTGGATTGACACAAGGTCGACCCGGCAGCCACCAAGGGCCCGGGCGATTCGCGGATAGTCGTCATCGACGTCCCGCCGGATCCGGTGGTGGACCTCGGTGGGGTACGGCGCCTCGTGGTCGGGCGGGGTCAGGGCGATGATCTCGCGGTTGCCGCTGGCCCGGCCGAGGTCGCTCGTATACGTGGCGATGCCGCACCGACGGGGCGGGTAGGAAGAGGCAAAGGCGATTCGGATCGGGGACGCTCCTGGGGGCTTCACCCCACGGTGCGCTCGCCCGGGGGTCCTGTCAAACCAGCCGGCGAGGAGTGGCGAGGGCCCAAATCGGCGGATCCGGGGCGATGTCCACCGGTACCCCAGTTCGCCCCGACCGGGACGATCGCGCGGGTCCCGAATCGTGCTCGACGGACGTACGGTCAGCTGGTCGTCGGGCCCCAGCCGCGGCATCCATCCCGAGGTTCTCCCATCGTGCTCTCCACCCGCCCCAAGGCCAGGCTCCCGGTTGCGGCCAGCGCGCTCGCGTTCATGCTCGCCCTGTTGCTGCCCGTGACCGCCTTCGCCTGGGGCGCCAACGCCTTCAGCTCCAGCTCGGAGCAGCAGCTCTTCCAGCTCACCAACCAGGCTCGCGCGGCGGCCGGCCGGAAGGCGCTCCATTGGGATTCGCAGCTGGCCGCCTTTGCCCGTGCGCGGGCCAAGGACATGATCGTGCGCAACTACTTCTCGCACCAGATCCCGCCCGACGGCCACACCGTCTTCGACGTGATGAGCAATGCCGGCTACTGCTACAACCTGGCCGGCGAGAACATCGGCTGGAACAACTATCCCGACGACCAGGCCACCGATGAGATCCAGACCATGTTCATGAACTCGCCCGACCACCGGGCGAACATCCTCGGACCGGCCTGGGACTCGGTCGGCATCGGCGCCTACAAGGGCCCCGACGGCAAGAAGATGTGGGCCGTCGTCTTCGCCGACAAGTGCGGATCGGTCGGGCCGAAGCCGACCCCCAGGCCGACCGTCCGGCCGGCGCCGGTCAAGGCCAAGCCCAAGCCGACGCCCACGCCCGCGCCGCGGGTGACCGCCAGCCCGTCGCCGTCACCGAGCCTCTCGCTCCCGCCCTCGGCCGACCCGACGTTGGAGCCGACGCCATCGACCGACCCCGGGCCGACGCCCGCGCCGACGGGCGAGGTCGCGGTCGCGCCCGGCTCGCTCCGCGTCTCCGACCCGGCCGCCGGGCCCGGACTCCTCGAATCGATCGCAGCGGGCATCGCCGGCCTGTTCTTCGGCAACTGACGGCCCCTGACATGGCGATGGCCCAACCGATCCTTGAAGCGCGCGACCTGACCAAGCGCTACAACCTGGGCGAGACCACCGTCGATGCCCTGCGTGGCGTCTCGCTGACGGTCCGGCCCGGCGAGTTCGTGGCCTTGATGGGCGCCAGCGGCTCAGGCAAGTGCACCCTCCTGCACCTGCTCGGCGGCCTCGAC
>DATGGC010000105.1:0-2215 GCA_035308745.1 Candidatus Limnocylindrales bacterium
CTGGCCCTCGTCGCCGTGCTCGTGGGCGGCTGCGGATTTGCCGCAAATGATGGCGCCGCGCCGACCGTCGTGGTCACGCCCCAGGCCAGCCTGAGCTCGACCCTCCAGCTGTGCTGGAATGAGCTGACGACGACCCTCGCCACGGCCGGCCTGCCGCTCCTCCACCCGCCATCGCCGGTCCGGCCGGCCGAGTCGCCCCTTCTGACGGCGGCTCCGCGGACCGTCGGCCAGGTGATCCTCCCGGCCGATCCGGACCACGGCTACATCGTCCTCTACGAATTCCCCGATCCCGCCAGCGCGTACACCGCGGCCCAGCAGCAGGCGACGTACATCGGCGGCGGCGAGGGCCGGATCCAGTTCCTGCCCGACAGCCAGTTCACGCTCCGCCAGAACGGCTCGTGCGTCCTCTTCTACAGCTGGGCGCCGTCCGTCTCGACCGACCCGCGCTCGCCGGATATCGCCACGACCCTCCAGACGTTCGGCGTCGCGATTCCCGTCCCGCGCTGAGATGGACCGTCGCCGTCAGCCCTCGCGGACGGGGAGCGGCTCGTCGACGGCGGCCCAGGCGCGGACCTGGTCGCGCTTGACCTTCAGCGTGTGGGTCCGCGGGAAGTCCGCCTCGGGCCAGAGTCGCCAGGCGACGACCCGCTGGTGCGCGGCCAGGGTCGCGTTGGCCGCCTTGACCGCCGCCTCGATCTGGCTCCGGATCGCGGCCGGATCAACGCCATCGGCCAGCGGCCCACTGGCATTGCGGACAGGGATGTCGCCGCCCTGGGGGAGGGCATGCGAGCCGGGTGCCAGGACCACCGCCTCGATCCGGCCAGGACGGGTCTCGATCACCACGCTGTCGCGGATGCCCGCCACTCGCAGGGCGTTCTCGATGTCCTCGGGATAGACGTTCAGGCCGTTGGGCAGGACGATGATGTCCTTGGTCCGACCCATCAGGATCAGGTGCCCGGAGGCGTCGTGCCGGCCGATGTCGCCGGTCCGGTACCAGCCGTCGGCGGTGAATGACGCCGCGGTCGTGTCGGGATCCTGCCAGTAGCCCGAGAAGAGGGTTGGGCCGCTGACCTGGATCTCGCCATCGTCGGCCAGGCGGACCTCGATCGGCGGGATCGTCCGGCCGACGGTGCCCAGGCCGTGGTCGTCCTTGGTCGTCACCGAGGCCATCCCGCACTCGGTCGCGCCATACCCCTGCATGACCACGACGCCCATGTCCTCCCAGGCCTGCTGGAGCTGGGGCGGCAGGAAGGCCGCCGCGCAGACGAGCAGGTTGAGCCCGCCGCCCAGTCGCTGATGGACCCGTCGGAAGAGGATCCGCCGGAGCCCGTAGGGCAGGCGCCGGGCGATCGTGCGCAGCCGGTTGAAGTTGGCGACCTGGCCCTGGGCCTCCACCTCGCGCTCGACCGCGCTCCAGAACAGGTCGAGGACCTGGGGCACGACCAGCATCGTGGTCACCCGGTGATCGCGGATCGCCTCGAAGATCACCCGCGGGTTGCGGCTCCGGACGTACAGGATGTCGCCGCCGACGGTCAACGCGTAGAACAGGGCGGCAACCTGCTCCATCAGGTGCGAGAGGGGCAGGAGCGAGACGAGCCGGTGCTCCTGGGGCGGGATGACGTGGTGGATCGCGCCGACGGTCTCGGCGATCATCCGGTGGGTCAGCATCACGCCCTTGGGATTGCCCGTGGTGCCGCTGGTGAAGATGATCTCGAACAGGTCTTCGGGTTGCGGCCGGGGCCAGGCCAGGACCTGTGCCTCCCAGTCCGGCGGGAAGTCGACCCCGGAGCTGCCCTCGCCGGGCTCGGCCGTCAGGGCATCGAGCGTCGAGGTGGGCAGCTGGTCGAGGCGGGCGTCGCGCGGATCGGGCGCGTCGCGGCCGGTCCCGATCGCCAGCCGGGATGCTTCGGCCCGGGCGGCGATTCGCTCGATCGCGTCGGGCGCCATCCGCAGGTCGAGTGGGACCACGATCACGCCAGCCCGGATCGCGCCGTAGTAGACCGCGGGCAGCTCGGGCGTCGACGGCGACCAGGTCAGCAGGCGGTCACCGGGTTGCAGGCCGAGTGCGCGCAGCCGCCAGGCGACGATTCGTGTTCGGCGGTCGAGCTCGCGGAAGCTCCAGCGCATCGAGCTGCCGTCGTCGCGGCGCAGGCCCAAGGCCGGCTGATCGCCGTAGCGAGCGGCAGCGTCGTCGAGGATATCGAGCAAGGTGGCC
>DATGGC010000106.1:0-11532 GCA_035308745.1 Candidatus Limnocylindrales bacterium
CGCCTCCGGTTCCCGGCCAAGGCCGGCCCGCCGGGCCGCGCCGCCGACCGACCCCGCTGAGCTTCTCGCCGCGCCCCTCGGCGAGAGCGGGCTGCCTGCCGAGGCCACCCTCCGGCGAGCCGGCCGGCGGCTCGATCTCCAGACCGTGCGCGACCTGCTCTTCCACCTGCCCCGGCGCTATGAGGACCGGCGCGAGATGCACACGATCGCCGAGCTGCGCGACCTGCCCGACGGGGCGACCGCCAGCGTGCGGGTGATCGTCCGCTCCATCCACGTCGAGCAGACCTGGCGGCGCCGGGTCCAGGTCACCAAGGCGGTCCTGTCCGACGCGACGGGCGACGCCGAGGCCACCTGGTTCGGCCGGCGGTTCATCGAGAAGCGGGTCCACGCCGGCCAACACCTCGTCGTCAGCGGGCGCCTGAAGCAGCGCGGCTTCAGCCCGATCTTCGACGATCCCGAGTTCTCGCCCGAGGACGGGACGGATCCCCTCCACGCCGGCCGGATCGTGCCGGTCTACCGGCTGACCGCCGGCCTGACCGCGGCCCGGATCCGCGAGGCGATCCGGGCCGCCCTGGATCGGGCCGGCCTGCACTATGCCGAGTACCTGCCCGAGCCGCTGCGGCTCGAGGAGGGTCTCGAGGGCATCGGCCGGGCCCTCGACCAGGTCCACTACCCGGCCAGCCTGGAGGACCGCGACGCAGCGCTGCGCCGGCTCGCCTTCGACGAGCTGCTGGCGCTCCAGCTGGGGATGGTCGGACGGCGCCGCCAGCGCGGCCGGACCACCTCCGAACCGGTCGTCGTCGATGACCAGCGGGATCGCGCCGTCCGCGGGGCGATCGAGACGGCGCTTGCCGCCCGGATCGGCCGGCCGATCGAGCTGACGGTTGACCAGTCCGAGGCGATCCGAGTGATTCGATCCGACCTGGCCCGGCCGGAGCCCATGCTTCGGCTCCTCCAGGGCGACGTCGGCTCGGGCAAGACCGCCGTGGCGGCTCACGCCCTGGCCCTGGTTGCCGGCCTCGGCCGACAGGGCGCCCTGCTGGCCCCAACGGACCTGCTCGCCCGCCAGCACGCCGCGACCGTGGGCGAGCTGCTCGAGCCGCTGGGCCTGGGCGTGACCCTGCTGACCGGCTCGCTCAGCGCCGACGGGCGGCGCAAGGCGGTCAGCGCGATCGCCTCGGGCCAGGCGCTGGTCGTCGTCGGCACCCACGCCCTGTTCCAGGAATCGGTCCAGTTCGCCGACCTGGGGCTGGCCGTCATCGACGAGCAGCACCGCTTCGGGGTCGAGCAACGCAATCTGCTCGAGGCCAAGGCGACCGCCCGGGCGGGGACCGCCGACACCGGTGCCCGGCCCGCGCCCCATGTCCTGCTGATGACCGCGACGCCGATTCCGCGGACCCTGGGCCAGGTCCTGTACGCCGATCTCGACGTGTCCGACCTGCGGATGGCCCCGACCGGCCGCCTGCCCATCCGGACGGCGACCCGGACGACCGCCGAGCTCGACCGGCTGTGGCGATTTGTCGCCGAGGAGGCCAGCCACGACCGGCGGACGTTCGTGGTCGTGCCCTTGATCGAGGCCGCCGAGGACGATGCGGCGACGGCCGCCGAGGAAGAGGCCGTCCGCCTGCGCGATCTGCTCGGGCTGCCTGTGGGCCTCGTCCACGGCCGGCTGAAGCCGGCCGATCGGGATGCCGAGATGCGCCGCTTCCGGGACGGCGAGACGCGGGTCCTGGTGGGCACGACGGTGATCGAGGTCGGTGTCGACGTCCCTGAGGCCAGCGTGATGGTGATCGAGGGCGCCGAGCGCTTCGGGCTGGCCCAGCTCCACCAGCTGCGCGGCCGGGTGGGGCGGGGGACCGAGCAGAGCTACTGCGTCCTGGTCTCCGACGCGACGGCCGAATCCGACCCGGTCGCCTGGGCCCGGCTCAAGGCGATCGAGACGATGAACGACGGCTTCGAGCTGGCCGAGAAGGACTTCGAGCTGCGCGGGGAAGGCGACGTCCTGGGTCTCGTCCAGTCGGGCCTGCCCCAGCTCCGGGTGGCCTCGCTCCAGCGGCTCGACCACCGCGAGCTCGCCCGGCGGGCCCGGGTCCATGCGGAGGCCCTCCTCGATCCGCAGGGCGAGCTGCGCGGCGACGCCCTGGCCGCGCTCCAGCACGAGCTGACGGCGGGTTGGCTCGAGCCGATCTGGTCGGGCGATCCGGCCGGCGGCGCGTGATGGCGGGCAGGCGGGATCCAGGCCGTGGCCGGTGACGCCGGGCGGGTGATCGCGGGCACGGCCGCCGGGCGGCGCCTGTCGGCGCCCGGCCCGGGGACCCGCCCGTTGAGCGACCGGGTCAAGCAGACCCTCTTCGCGATCCTCGAACCGCGGCTGCCCGGCGCCCGATTCCTCGACCTGTGCGCCGGGAGCGGCGCGGCCGGCATCGAGGCCCTGTCCCGCGGCGCGGCCTTCGCCCAGTTCGTCGAGCAGGATGGCCGGACGTGCAAGGTGATCGCCGAGAACCTGGCCCGGACCGGGCTGGGCGGCCCGAACGCGGTCGTCGTCCGGGCCGAGGCCGAAACCTGGCTGACGGCGGCGCTCCAGGCGGCGGCGCCGCCGGCTGGCGCCCCGTTCGACCTGGTCCTGCTCGACCCGCCCTACGAGCAGACTGCCCTGCTCGGATCGCTCCTCGCGACCCTGGCTGAGCCGGCCGGCGGGGCGCTGCTCGGCGCGGATGCCTGGGTCGTGGCCAAGCACTTCTGGCGGGACGCCCCGCCGCCCGTAATCGGCCTGCTACGATCGACCCGCGAACGGCGCTTTGGCGAGACCAGCCTGACGTTCTATCGCCGGGCCGGGACGGAGGACGGATGAGGGTCGCGGTCTATCCCGGGTCGTTCGACCCGGTCACCTTCGGGCACCTCGATGTCGCCCGCCGGGCGGCGGCGGTCTTCGATCGGGTCGTGTTCGCCGTCCTGACCAATCCCCGCAAGCAGTCGCTGCTGACCGTCGCCGAACGGCTCGAGGCGATCCGGGCTTCGGTCGCGGCCACCGATCCGGGGCTGGTCGAGCGGATCGACGCCCAGTCGTTCGACGGGCTGACCGTCGATGTCTGCCGCCGGGCGGGCGCCTCATTCATCGTCCGCGGCCTGCGCGCCGTGTCCGACTTCGAGACGGAGATGCAGCTCGCCCACAACAATCGGGTCCTGGCGCCGGAGATCGACACCGTCTTCTTCATGACCTCGGTCGAGCATGGCTATGTCAGCTCGACCCTGGTCCGCGAGATCGCCTCGTTCGGCGGCGATGTGCGGGCGATGGTGCCCGCCCCGGCCGAGACCGCCCTGCGCGTGGCGGTTGAGCGGGTGCGATAATCCGGCCGACGCCGCGGTCCAGCCGCCGGCCGTCACCAGTCCAGGGAGGGCCGGTCCGATCGACATCATCTTCCTCGTCACTCGCCTCGAGAACCTGATCGCGAGCGGCAAGAAGCTGCCCCTCACCAGCAACGTCGTCCTCGACCAGAGCGCGGCGCTGGGCCTGATCGACGAGCTTCGGGTGGCCATTCCGGAGGAGATCCGGGCGGCCAAGCGGATCAACTCCGAGGGCGAGCGAATCATCGAGAAGGCGCAGGAGGAGGCCGAGACGATCGTCGCCCGGGCCCAGGAACAGGCCGCCTTCCTGATCGAGGAGCGCGGCCTGACCCAGGCTGCGGAGGACGAGGGCCGCCGGATCCTGGAGCGGACCCAGCTCGAGGCCCAGGGCATCCGGCAGGGTGCCGACGAGTACGCCGCCTCGGTCCTCACCCGGCTCGAGGCCGAGGTCGACCGGACCCTGCACAGCATCCGCAAGGGGATTGCCGTGATCGACTCGCGGGCGCCGCTCGAGGTCGATGACGGGCCGGTCAGCCCGGCCGATGGCTACGCCGACGACGAGGACTTCGAGCCCGCGCCGAGCCGTTCGACGCGCGGGTGACCGCCGTCTCCGCGAGCAGCGAGCTCACCTATCCCCTCGCCGCCCTGCTGGCCGAGCCGGCCGGCTCGCGCCGCGACTACGCGTTCGAGGGGATCCAGCTCGATCTGGGCGACGACCTGGCTCTGGCCCGGCCGGTCGACGGCCGGATCCGGATCAGCCGGACGAACCGGGGTGTCTTCGTGCGGGGCTCGATCGAGACCGCCCTCGCCCTCGAGTGCAGCCGCTGCCTTCGGCCGATCGAGCTGCCCCTGACCCTGGCCCTCAGCGAGGAGGCCCTGCCCGCGATCGACATTGCCACCGGCAAGCCGCTCGACCCCGAGGTCGAGCCCGAGATCGTCCGCCTGACCGACCACCACGAGCTGCAGCTCGAGCCGATCGTCCGGGAGGCGATCCAGCTCGCCGAGCCGATCGCGCCCCTCTGCCGGCCCGACTGCCCGGGCCTGTGCAGCGTATGCGGCGAGCGCCTCGATGACGGCCCCCACGACCACGACGAGGCCCCCCTCGATCCCCGGCTCGAAGCGCTCCGCGCGTTCCGGGTCGACGCCGACGCCGAGACGGGCTAGACTCGCCCGTCGGGCCCTCAGCGCGTCGCCGTGGCGTGCGCTGGCCGTGCCCATCCACGACAACCACCAACCGTGGGGCGACAGACCGCCCCGCGCCGGCCGCCAGAGGAGTGATGACGAGCAATGGGAGTCCCCAAGCGACGGGTATCGCACGCGCGCCAGGGTGATCGCCGCAGCCATGCGGCGCTGGCCCTGCCACATCTCGAGGAATGCCCGCACTGCCACGAGATGAAGCAGCCCCATCACGCCTGTCCCAACTGCGGCTACTACGGCGGCCGCCAGGCGATCGAGCTGAAGCAGACGACGGACGAGGCCGCCTCCTAGCCAGGTGGACCTCAGCGCCGTCCGGGGCGCGACCTCCGACCGCCGCGTCCGGGTCGCCGTTGACGTGATGGGTGGCGATCACGCGCCCGAGGAACCCGTCCACGGTGCCCTGATCCACGCCCGCAACCATCCCGAGGACGACATCCTCCTCGTCGGCGACGAGATCCGAGTGCGGGCGATCGCCGGTCTCGACCTGCCCGACAACATCCAGTTCGTCCACGCCAGCGAGCTCGTGGCGATGGACGAGCACGCCGCGGCGAATGTCCGCTCCAAGCGCGATGCGTCGATCAACGTGGCCATGAAGCTCGTCCACACGGGCCAGGCCGATGCGGTCGTGACGGCCGGCCATACCGGCGCCGGCGTCGCGGCGGCGATCCTGCACTTGCACCGCGCGCCGGGCGTCGACCGGCCGGCCCTGGCCGTGCAGATGGTCACTGAGTCGGGACCGTTCGTGCTCCTGGATATCGGGGCGACCACCAACTCGACCGGCGAGCAGCTCTACCAGTTCGCCGAGATGGGCGCCCTCTTCGCCGAGCAGGTCCTGGGCGTCGAGCGTCCCCGGGTCGCGCTGCTGTCGATCGGCGAGGAGACCGGCAAGGGCGACGCCCGGATCCAGCGAGCGACGGAGCTGCTCCAGGCGTCGAGCCTCAACTTCGTGGGCAACGTCGAGGGCAAGGACCTGGTCACCCACCTGGCCGACGTGGTCGTGTGCGACGCCGTGGTCGGCAACGTCGTGATCAAGTTCTTCGAAGGCCTGTCCCAGTTCATCTTCGGCCTGTTGCGCAAGGAGTTCGAGCGCAAGCCATTCGGGCCGCCGGCGTACCTCCTGATGCGCCCCGGCATCCGCCGGATCCGTAAGATCTTCGATTACGAGGTGTCCGGTGGGTCGCCCCTGCTGGGGGTCAAGGGGACCGTGATCATCACCCACGGCCGGGCCAAGCGCCGGATGATCTCGTACGCGGTGGCCGTCGGCGCCGCCGCCGCCCGGGCCGGGATCCCCGAGGCGATCGCCCGCACGTTCGAGCGCACGCCGACGGTCGAGGCGATCCCGTGAGCGGTCCCGACCTGACCGTCGGGCCGGCCGTCGTCCGCGAGACCGTTCGCCTGGCGGCCCTCGAGGTGCCCGGCGTGCTGCGCGTCGGCCGCTCGGGCAGCCGGCTTCGGCAGCGCCTGGCCGGGGCACCGATCGTGGTCCGCCTCGAGGGTAGCGATGTCAGCGTCCGGGTCGCCCTGGTCGCCCGGCCGGGCCAATCGTTGCAGGTCCTCACCGGTCATGTCCGGGCCGCCGTGCTGGCCGCTCTCGATCGCCAGCTCGGGCTGCGCCCCGGGGCGGTGACCGTGAGCGTCGACGGCGTTGGTGCCTGAGGGACGTGCCGGCATCCCGCGAGACCGGGCGCGAGGAGATCCGCTCCCGGCAGCGGGCCCGGCGACTGGCCCTGGCCTCGATCTTCGAGGCTGATTTCGGCCAGCGCACGGCCGCGGCCGTGCTCGAACGGCACCTGGCCGAAGCCGGCCGCGATCCCGAGATGGCCCGCTTCGCCCGCCTGCTGGTCACCGTGACGGTCGACCATCGGGACCAGATCGATGCCCGAATCGGCGAGCTGGCCGCCCAGTATCCGGTCGTCCAGCTGGCCCGAATCGACCGTGCGTTGCTGCGATCCGCCCTGGGCGAGGTGCTACACTCCGCGGCGACGCCGGCCCGAGTAGCGATCGCGGAATGGGTCGAGCTGGCACGGATCTACAGTGGAGACCCGGCGCGGCGCCTGATGAATGGCGTCCTCGGGAGACTCGCCAGGGACGCGGCAGCGTCGGCCCGGGAGACGGTCGACGGACCCGCCAATGAAGAGGCCGGCACGCCCGCCGGATGATGACCAAGCTTCCAGGAGGGATTCTGTGGCCACTACCTACGATCGGCTGAAGAAGATCGTCGTCGAGCAGCTCGGCGTCGACGAGGCCGACGTCAAGCCCGAAGCGTCGTTCGTCGATGACCTGAACGCCGACTCGCTCGACCTGGTCGAGCTGATCATGAGCCTCGAGGAAGAGTTCGGGACCGAGATCTCCGACGAGGATGCGGAGCGGATCCGGACCGTCGGCGACGCGGTCGAGTACATCGACGAGCGCACTTCCTAGGGCGTGAGCGGCGGGCGATGAGCCCAGGCCGCCCCACCCGACCGGGCCCGACCGCCGCGATGCCCTCGGCTGATGCCCTCGCGGCCCAGCTCGGGCTCCCCATCCGCGACTCGGAGCTGTTCGGCCAGGCCCTCGTTCACAGCAGCTACCTCCATGAGCATCGAGCCGAGGCGCGCAGCCACAACGAGCGCCTCGAGTACCTGGGCGACGCCGTCGTCTCGCTGGTGATCTCGGCCGCCCTGTACGAGCTCCGGCCGACCGACGACGAAGGTGCCCTGTCCGCCCGCCGGGCGGCGATCGTCAGCACCACCGGCCTGGCCCGCCTGGCCAATCGCCTCGAGCTGGGCAGCTGGCTGCTGCTGGGCGAGGGCGAGTCCCAGCGCGGCGGCCGGCTCCGGCCGTCGCTCCTGGCTTCGGCCTTCGAGGCCGTCGCCGGGGCGATCTACCTGGACCTCGGCTACGCCGCGGCCCAGGCCTGGATCACCGCGGTCGCCGCACCCGAGCTTGCCTCCGATGCCGCGCTGGGCAGCCTCAAGAGTCCCAAGAGCCGGCTCCAGGAGCACACCCAGCGGCTCGCCGGGGAACGGCCGGCCTACCGCTTGGTCGCGGTCTCGGGACCCGACCACGAGCGGCTCTTCCGGATCGAAGTCAGCGTCGGCGGGGTGGTGGTCGGCCAGGGCGAGGGCCTCTCGCGACGGGTTGCCGAGACGCGCGCGGCCGAGGCCGCCCTGGAGACCCTCAGCCCGGCCGCCGACTCGCAGCCCGTCGTGCCCGAATGAGCAGCGCCCGCCTCCTCGCGCTCCGGCTGCACGGCTTCAAGTCGTTCGCCGAGCGGACCACCGTCGAGTTCGGGGCCGGGATCAGCGCGGTCGTCGGTCCCAACGGCTCGGGCAAGAGCAACCTGGCCGATGGCCTGCGCTGGGCGCTCGGAGAGCAGGGTCGGGCCCTGCGCAGCCGCAAGTCCGAGGACGTGATCTTCGCCGGCTCGGATCGCCGACCGGCCCTGGGGATGGCCGATGTGAGCCTGGTCCTCGACAACGCCGACGGGCTGCTGCCGGTCGACTACCAGGTCCTCGAGCTCGGACGGCGGCTATACCGCTCGGGCGAGAACGACTATCTCCTCAACCGCGGCCGGGTCCGGCTCAAGGACCTGGTGGACCTGCTCGATGCGGCCCACCTCGCCGACAACGCCTTCCTGTTCATCGGCCAGGGGATGGTCGACCAGGCCCTGTCGCTCCGGCCCGAGGAGCGCCGGCCGCTGTTCGAGGAAGTCGCCGGCGTCCGCCGTCACGAGCGCCGCCGGCGGCGGGCCGAGGAGCAGCTGGCCGAGGCCGAGACGAACCTGGCCCGGGTCGAGGACATCCTGGGCGAGCTCCGGCCACAGGCTCGCCGACTCGCGGCACAGGCCGAGCAGCAGACCCGCCGGGCCAACGCCGGCGACGACCTGGCAGCCGCGATCGTCCTCTCGGGCCATGCCCGTTGGCATGCCGCCGCCCGTACGGCACAAGCCCTGGCCGATCGCTCCAGCCGGACCCGGCTCGAGGTCGAGCGGGCCACTGCCGAGCTCCTCGAAGCCGAGGCGGCCAGCCTCGAGATCGGCAGCCGGCTCGCCCGCCAGGCCTCGATCGAGGTGGAACGGCGCGACGCCCACGAGGCCGCGCGATCGGCGCTGACCGCCCTCCAGCTCGAGTCGATCCGCCACGCGTCCGAGGTCGAGGCGATCAAGCGCGATCGGGCCCGCCTCGAGGCCGAGCGGACGGCCGCCGAGGCCGAGCTGGCCGCCCGCCGCCGAGCGCTCGCGGCGCCCGCGCCAGAACGGGATGCCGCCCTGGCCGCCGCGGCCGATGTCGCCGAGCAGGCCCTGGCCGAGGCTCGTCGCGAGCTCGGCGAGCTGCAGGGCGCGCGGCAGGCCGCCGGCCAGGAACGGGCCGCATTCGAACGGGCCGTGGCGGCCCGGCAGGCCGAGCTCGAGAACGCCCGGCGGCTGGTCGCCGACGGGGAGCGCCGGGTGCGCGACGAGCGGGCCCGGGCCGTCGCCGGCACGGCCGAGCGGACGGCGGTTGAGTCCGCGCTCGAGGCCGCGCAGTCAGCCCATCGAGCCGCGATCGACGCCGAGCTGGCGGGAGCGGCGCTGGTCGACCGGGCCCGGACCGATGCCGACGCCGCCGAGGGCGCCCGTCGGGTGGCCGAGGAGCAGGCAGCCGTGGCCGGCGAGTCACTCGCCTCGGCCCGGGCCCGGCTCGCGACGGCAACGGCCCGCATCGCCGAGGACGAGGAACGAGGCATCGCGCGGGCCGCCCGGCGGGCCGGCGGGCGCCGCATCGACAACGGGCTCCAGGTCGATCCGGCCTTCCGAGCGGCGGTCGAGCTGGCGCTGGGCGAGCTGGCCCGGGGCTACCTGGTCGATCCGGCGGCCGTCCTCGGACTGTCGGCTGAGCGAGGTTCGCTCGTCGTCGATGGGCGCGTGGTGGATTCCCCGCCGCCGTCCCGCTTCCTGGATCGGCTGGCGACCATGGGCGGCGGCCTGCTCGGCGATGCGATCCGGCGCGACGAGGTCGGCGCTGCCCGGAGCGTCCTGGACCGGGTCGCCTGGCTGCCCGACCTGGCTGCGGCCCTCGACCTTCAGCGGATCCTGCCGCCGGGCTGGCAGATCGTCGTCCGGGACGGCAGCGCGCTGCTGGGGGCGACCACGGTGGCCCTCGGCCGGGCCGACGGGACGCTCGAGCGGCAGGCGGCCGTGGAGCGCCTGCAGGACGAGCTCGCCCGGCTCGAGGCACGGGCCGGCGACGCGGACCGGGCTCGGGCCGTCGCCACGGAGCGGTCGATCACGGCACGTTCGGCGCTCGCCGCGGCCCGCGCCGAGGAGGCCCGGATCGGGGCGGCCCGGCGGGCCGCCGAGGACCAGGAACGAGTCGCCGCCCGGAGCGTCGAGCGCCTGGCCCGCGAAGCCTCGTGGCTCGAGGCGGGCGCTCACCGGGCGGAGGCGGACCTTGCCCGCCACCAGGCGGCGCTGGCGGCCCTGGAGCCGGCCCCTGATTTGCCGCAGTCCCCGGACGGGCGGCCGGCAGGCGACCCGGCCGACGACCCGGCCGACGATCACCCGGCGGAGAGCGCGATCGCCGCCTGGGAGGGCCGGATCGCCGAGCTTCGCGGCCGGCGCGACTTGCTGGCGGGCGAGCTCGCCGAGCACGATCGGATTCGAGCCCTCGCCGACGCGGCCAGGGCGCGCGAGGCGGCCGGTGCGACGATGAGCCAGGATCGGATCGAACGGGCCGACCAGGAGATGTCCCTGCTCGGCCAACGCGAGTCCGGATTGCTGGTCGAGCTCGACCGGCTGGCCGTCGATGTCGCCGCCGCGACCAGCCGCGAGGCGAGCCTCCAGGCGGCGCTGGCCGAGATCCGGGCGGCCGACGCGGTCGACCGGGGCCTGCTCGTGGCCGCCGACCAGGCCCTCAACGCGGCCCGCGAGCGACTGCGCTCGATCGAAGACCGCCGGCGCGCGGTGGAGGTCGCCGAGCTCGAGGGCCGGCTCGCCCTCGACCTGATCCGCGAGCAGGTAACCGCCGAGCTGGGCGGCCTCGGGTCGCTCGGCCTACGGGCGGTCGGGCTGCCCGTCGCGGATGAGGACGACGACACGAGCCTGGACGTCATTCCCGAAGCGATCCTCGCTGCCTGGGCGGCGGTCGCGCCCGCCGGCGAGGCCCCCAGCGCGGGCCGGCTGGCGAGCCTCCGGCGGCGCTATCACGAGCTCGGTTCCGGCAATCCCCTGGCCGTCGAGGAGTACGCCGAGGTCCGCGCCCGGTTGGAAACGCTCGAGACCCAGGAGCATGACCTGCGGACCGCGATCGCCACGACGCGCGACCTGATCGAAGAGCTTGGGACGATGGTCGCCGACCAGTTCAAGACCACCTTCCGCAACCTCGAAGTGGCCTTCGACGCGCGCTTCAAGCAGCTCTTCGGCGGCGGCTATGCACGGCTGGAGCTGACCGACCCCGAGGACCTGTCGGTGACCGGGGTCGAGATCGTCGCCCGGCCGCCGGGCAAGAAGCCGCAGGCCCTGGCCATGCTGTCCGGTGGCGAGCGGGCCCTGACCGCGGTCGCCCTCCTGTTCGCCATGCTCGCGGTGCGGCCGGTTCCGTTCTGCGTCCTCGACGAGGTCGATGCCGCCCTCGACGAAGCGAACATCGGCCGCTTCGCCGACGCCCTGCGCGAACTGGCCGGCCAGATCCAGTTCATCGTGATCACCCACAATCGGGGTACGATCGAGGCGGCCGACGCGCTGTACGGGGTGACCGTTGGCGACGATTCGGTCAGCCGGGTGATCAGCCTGCGCCTGGACGAGGCGACGGCGATCGCCGACCGAAGCGGCGAGCCGGCCGGTCTGGCTGCCTCCTAGCGATGTTCTGGCGCCGCAAGCCGCAGGACGACGACGCCCAGCCCGAGGACCCGACGACCGGGCTGCCGGACGAAGCCGAAGGTTCGGCCGAAGCTCCGGCCGAAGCTCCGGCGGAACCTGCGCCCGAGGCGTCCGGAGTCGTCGAGGCGTCGCCGCTGGCGGCGGAGCCCCCG
>DATGGC010000107.1:0-6497 GCA_035308745.1 Candidatus Limnocylindrales bacterium
CCCGTTCCCGTCGCTCGGGTTGGGTTCGAGCGCGGTCGAGGTTGCCGGCGCGGCGGCGATCGTGACCGTGATGGCGGTCGTGATCGTGAACGGGGCATCGGACGGGTCGGTGCCGATCGCCTCGATCAGGTGGGCGCCGACAGCCGTGCCGCCCGGGATCGTGACGAGCTGCGAATAGGTCCCGTCCTGGAGCGCAATCGTCGTACCGAGGGAGACGGGCGTCGAGTGCAGCCAGAGATGAACCGTCGAGCCGCTGGCCGCGCCCTGGCCGCTGACCGTGATCTGCTGGCCCGGGACGGTCGTGTCGTCATTGACCGCGATCGTCTGGTCCACGCCGGTCGGGCTGGCCGTTGGTGACGCGGTCGGACTGGCAGTGGGCGTGGCAGTCGGCGTCGGTGTCGGGGTCGGCGTCGGTGTCGGGGTCGGCACAGGCGGCAGCGACGGGAGGCAGATGTACGGTGGCACCATCCAGCAATCGATCGGGGTCGGCGTTGGCGTGGCGACCGGCGTCGGCGTTGGCGTGGCGGTGGGCGTCGGCGAATCCGAGGGCAGTGGCGTGCCGCACGGGTCCGGCGACGGGGACGGCGGGATCGCCGGCTGGATCACGGGCAGGATCGACGCGCAGTTGTTGATCACCGGCGGTTGCCCCGCAGGATTCATGGCCGCAACGGATCCGACCAGGCCAAACGTGGCCAGCGCGACGACGGCCATCGAGGCCACGATGGCGCGACGAAGCGTGGAAGTGGAATGCATCGGTGCTCCCCCAGGGGCCGCAGTCTGCGGCTGATGAGTCCCAGCGTGGGGCCTCGGGGGTCGCGCAGGAGGGCGCCAGAAGTCAGAACGCACCAGGGGCATATCCCCGGTGCGTTCCGAACGAATGCCCGGTGTCCGACCGGGGCGAGCCGTCAGCCGGGCTCGGCCGATCCGGCGGACTCGACCATCGTGGTCGGCGCGTTGTGGATCACCGGGATCTGGCCCAGCCGGCCGGCCTGGTAGTCGGCCATCGCCTGGATCACCTCCTCGCGAGTGTTCATCACGAACGGACCCATCCAGGCCACTGGCTCGCGGATCGGCCGGCCGCCCAGCACGATCACGTCGAGATGCGGGCTGCGGGCGTCCTGCTGCATCGAGGCCGAGACCGTCACCGTGTTGCCCGGTCCGAAGACCGCCAGCTGGCCGCCCTGGATCGGCCGCCCCTCGGTCCCCACGCTGCCGTAGCCGGCCAGGACGTAGACGAGGGCGTTGTAGTCGGCGCGCCAGGGCAGGGCCAGCTTCGCCCCGGGGCTGAGCGTGGCGTGGACCAGGGTCATCGGGGTGTAGGTCGAGCCCGGGCCCGCGTGACCGGCGACGTCGCCGGCGATCACCCGGACGAGCGCGCCACCGTCGCTCGAGGAGACGAGGGCGACCTCCCTGGCCCGCAGGTCCTGGTACCGCGGCGCCGACCATTTCTGGGCGGCCGGCAGGTTGACCCACAGCTGGAAGCCATGGAAGAGGCCGCCGCTCGCGACGAGCGCCTCCGGCGGCTTCTCGATGTGGAGGATCCCGGCGCCGGCGGTCATCCACTGGGTATCGCCGTTGGTGATCACCCCTCCACCGCCGTTGGAGTCGCTGTGCTCGAACGTGCCGTCGATCATGTAGGTGACGGTTTCGAAGCCGCGGTGGGGGTGCCAGGG
This sequence comes from Candidatus Limnocylindrales bacterium, assembly GCA_035308745.1. Classification (GTDB taxonomy): domain Bacteria; phylum Chloroflexota; class Limnocylindria; order Limnocylindrales; family CSP1-4; genus Palsa-1033. The sequence goes on from DATGGC010000107.1 coordinate 1,674, forward strand.
CGTGCCCTTCGGCTCACCGGGGGCGTATTCGACCTCGCCCATCTGGTCGAAATGGACGAATGGGTCGAGCTCGGCCAGGTCGACCCCGGCGAACGCGCGCCGGACCGGAAAGCCCTCGCCCTCGAAGCCCCGCGGTGCGTTGGTGATGCTGCGGACCGCGCGCTGGCGGGCCACGATGGGATCCGGCTCCGGGATCCGGGGCAGGACGGTGATGTCTTCGACGACGATGGCTGGCATGGCTGGGGCGACTCCTTCGGTTGCTGCCGTCGACAGTAGCACAGCAGTAGTTGCGCGTGCAACTAGTAATCAGGGCCACGGCTTCGGGCGGGTCCGATCGCTTCTTTGACAGATTCCACCCCCAGCGGCCGTATGGTCGGCGCCCGGCCGTTTTGTCGTCCATCGGCAGGCCGCGGAGCGATCCCTGCGCACAAGCCGGCGGTTCTCCCGACGTTTCGAGGCAGGAATCGGCCCCAATTCGACCATAGCGCGGCTGGGGGTGGAATCTGTCAGAGCCCCACGGTCCGCGATGCCGGGGCCGAACCCCGATGGGCGATCCGACTACGATGCGGTTCCGAACCGAACGAGCCGATGCTGGGAGACCTGATGAGCGACACCGACGTCAACAGCCTGGCCGCGGAGTATTACGACCACCGCCACCGCGTCGCGCCGACCGGTGCCCATCTCGATGGCGACTACCGCTTTGCCGCCAGCTTCGAGGACTTCAGCCGGGCGGCCGAGGATGCCGACATCGAGGAGGATCGGCGCTTCGCCCGGGAAGCACTGCTCATCGATGCCGTCGGCCTGGCACCCGAGGATCGGATCAGCCGCGAGATGATCGCCTGGGACGCCACGACCCGAGCCGACCTGCTCGAGGCACGGCTCGCCGAGTTCGCGGTCAACCCCGTGTCCGGCCAGCAGGCGATGCTGCCTGTGCGTTTCCCGAAGCTGTCCTTCCCCACCGTCGAGGTTGCGCAGGCGATGCGTGGCAAGCTCAAGGGCATCGGGCCGGCGTTCGACGCCATGGCCGATCGCCTGCGCGAGGGCGTGGCCAACCAGCGTACGCCGGCGGCCTTCGCGATCGAGCAGACCCTGCCTCAGCTCGACGAATGGCTGGCCACGCCGGTCGCGGAGGATCCCCTGCTCAACGTCACGGCGCCGGCGGCGATGCCCGACCCGGTTGCCTGGCGGGCCTCGCTCGAGCGGATCGTCGCCGACGAGATCCGGCCGGCCGTCCGCCGCTATCGCGATGCGCTCCAGGCCGAGGTCCTGCCCCACGCCCGCCCCGACGAGCGGGCCGGCCTGACCTGGCTGGCGGACGGCGCCGAGGCCTACGACCGCACGATCCGGCTGTACACCACCCTGAACCTGCCGGCCGAGCAGGTCCACGAGATCGGCCTGGCCCAGGTCGAGTCGCTGGCGGCCGAGTACCGGGCGCTCGGCCCGGAGGTGACCGGCTCAGCCGACCTGGCCGCGATCCTGGACGCGTTGCGCGACGACCCGGCGCTCCACCACACGAACGCGGCCGACATCGTGGCCGCCTCGAAGGTCGCCCTGGCCACGGCCAAGGCGGCGATGGGCGGCTGGTTCGGGATCCTGCCCAAGGCCGACTGCGACGTCGAATCGGCGACCAGCGGCGCGGTCGCCTACTACTTCTCGCCGGCCCTCGACGGCAGCCGCGGCGGGACGTTCTTCATGAACACGAGCGAGCCAACCGGCTGGGGCCGCTACCAGATCGAGTCGACCGCCTACCACGAGGGCATCCCCGGCCATCACCTCCAGCTGGCCATCGCCGGCGAGCTGACCAACATCCCCGAGTTTCGCAAGCGCGCCTTCATCTCGGCCTTTGGCGAAGGCTGGGGCCTGTACGCCGAGCGGCTGTCCGACGAGATGGGCCTGTACTCGACCCCGCTCGACCGGATGGGGATGCTCTCGGCCGATTCGATGCGGGCATGCCGGCTGGTAGTCGACACCGGCCTCCACGCCCTCGGCTGGAGCCGCCGCCAGGCGATCGACTACATGCTTGAGAACTCGCCGATGCGCGAGAGCCACGTCAGCGCCGAGATCGACCGCTACATCGTGACCCCCGGCCAGGCGCTCAGCTACATGCTCGGCCGGCTCGAGATCCAGCGGATCCGGGCGAACGCCGAGGCGACCCTGGGCGAGCGGTTCGAGATCAAGGCGTTCCACGACACGGTGCTGGGCTCGGGCAGCCTGCCGCTGGCCACCCTCGACCGGGTCGTCCGGGACTGGCTGGCGGCGTCCGCGTCCTGACGCTCCAGCCCGACCCACTGATCAGTCCGGGATCACCCGGCCCCAGGCCCGGGCGCGCAGGTCGGTCCACACGCCGGTCCGGATGTAGACGTCGTCGCGGAACAGGTCGAGTGCCTCGTCCTCGCTGCCGGCCTGGACGAGGAGCAGGGCCGAGCTGAAGTCGAGGTAGCCACCGGCCTCGATGACCTGGCCGCTGCGAAGCAGCTCGCCGATATGGCCGAGGTGCTCCGGGCGGGCCGCCGGTCGGAGGCGCTCGGCGTCCGGGCCGTAGGTCGCCTCGATGACATAGATCGTCTCGACGCGGACGCCCGCCGGGACGTCGCCGCCGAACGCCAGGAACGTGCCGTCGGCGGCACGCGGGATCGGCTGGGCCCGGACGATCGCGGCCGGGTCGATCATCCCGTAGACGTGCGGGTACAGGCCGGCCTGGTCGTCGAAGCGCCACGGCGAGCCGGTTGCGTCGAGGTCGACGGTGAGGACCAGGAAGGCCCGCGGATCGGCACGATAGTGGCGATTGGCCGTGTCGACCATCGCCGCATCGCCGTCGGTGCAGTGGATGAAGCCTTCGGCGGCGAGGCTCGGCGCGGCATACGCGCTCGACGGGTCGCGGGCGGCCCACGTCTCGGCGGGCACGAGGTGGTAGGTCGGGCGCATCGGAGCGGCCTCAGGCCGGGTCGAGGACGCCGACGGCCCGCCAGCGCCGATCGAAGGGCAGGTGGATGACCGTGGTCTCGCCCAACGCCAGGGCGGCGGTCAGGGCCGGCTCGAAGGCCGCGTCGTCGTCGACCCGGACGCCACGGACGCCGAGGGCGGTCGCGGCGGCGACGAAATCGATCGGTCCGAGATCGGTCAGCTCCCCTGCCCCGGTCCCGCGCCGATCCTGATGGGCGCGGATCGTCCCGTAGCGCTGGTTGTCGAAGACTAGGGCGACGACCGTGGCCCGTTCTCGCGCGGCCGTGGCCAGCTCGCTCATCGTCATCGCGAAGCCGCCGTCTCCGGCGAGGGCGACGACCGGCCGGCCGGGATGCTCGATCGAGGCCGCGATGGCCGCCGGCAGGCCGAAGCCCATCGCGCCCGAGGTGGGTCCGACGAAGGTGCCCGGGCGCCGGAAGCGCAGGCCGCGTGCGGCCCACCCGGCGAAGTTGCCGGCGTCGGTCGTGACCACCGTCTGGGGCGGCAGGACGCGGCTGAGCACCTCCATCACCCGCCCCGGATGGATGCCCGGGCCGCTCCACGGGTCGCCGGTCACGTCGGCGGCGGCCTCATAGGCGGTCCGATCCTCCTCGTTGGCGGCGCGCCGGGCGTCGTACGGCTCGGCCGCGAGGACGCCCAGCGAGACGCGCCGGCGGGCCACCCGCAGGAACGTCCGCGCGTCGGCCACGACCGCCAGGCCGGGCTCGGCCAAGCCGCTGGTTCCGCCGCTCGTGCCGCGCGGTTCGAGGTCGACGTGGACCCACGCCTGATCCGGGCCGGGCAGCGCATAGCCGAACGAGGCGATCTCGCCCAGCCGACAGCCCAGGACGAGGATCAGGTCGGCCGCGTCGAGTCGGGGCCGGACCGTGGCAGCGGCGCCGTAGCCGGTCATCCCAAGGAACAGGCGGTGGTCATTGGGGAAGACGTCCGGTCGGCGCCAGGAGGCGATCACGGGGACCTCGAGCAGCTCGGCCAGCCGGACCAGGTCGGCGGTCCCGCGCGAGCGCAGGACCCCGGCACCGGCGAGGATGACCGGCCGGCGCGCGGCGGTCAGCTGGTGGAGGACCCGCCGGACCTCAGCGTCCTCAGGCTCGACCCGAATCGGGCGGAATGGCACGAGATCGGCGGAGGCGCCCGGAACGAGCTCGTCGAGGAGGTCCTCGGGGAGCGACAGGAGCACCGGACCGGGCCGGCCGCCGAGGGCCTGGCGGGTCGCCTCGGCCATCGTCGACTCGGCGCGATCCGCCGAATCGATCTCGGCCGACCATTTCGCGAGACGCCCGATCGATCCCGGCAGGTCGATCTCCTGGAACGCCTCGCGGCCCTTGAACGCCCGGTTGACCTGGCCGACGAGCACGAACATCGGGGTGGAGTCGGCCCGGGCAGTGTGGATGCCGATCGCCAGGTTGGCGGCGCCCACGGCTCGGGTGGCGAGGCAGGCCGCTGGCTTGCCGGTGAGCTGGCCGTGGGCCTCGGCCATGAACGCGGCACCGCCCTCGTGGCGGGTCGTGACGACCCGGATCCCGGCGTCGGGCAGGGCATCGAGGAGGCCCAGGAAGCTTTCGCCGGGGACAGTAAAGGCGATCTCGACCCCGGCCGCCTTGAGCGCATCGGCGATCAGGCGGCCGACGGTTCGCGGCGGGACCGGCTCGGCGGCGACCGGCGCGGGTTCGGGCTCGGCCGCTGGTGCCAGCTCTTGCTCGACCGGCTCGACGGGCTCTTCGGTCACGATCGCCGGGCCTAGCGGTAGTTCTGGAACTGGAGCGGGACTTCCAGGTCGAGCTCGCGCAGACGGCCCATCACCCGCTGGAGGTCGTCCTTGCTCTTGCCCGAGACCCGGATGGCGTCGCCCTGGATCTG
>DATGGC010000108.1:0-5991 GCA_035308745.1 Candidatus Limnocylindrales bacterium
CCACCGCCTGTCCACGATCCGCGACGCCGACACGATCCTGGTCATGGACCACGGCCACATCATCGAGCAGGGCACCCACGAGGCCCTGCTGGCCGCCCGCGGCTTCTACTACGACCTGTACAACAGCCAGTTCGTCGAGGCTATCGCCAGCTAGGGTCCTTCGTGGGGAGGGGGAGTGGCGCGGCCCTCGAGCGTTGGCCTGAGCGTGGTCCTGGCCCGAGAGCGTGGCGCTCGCCGGGGAGTGGCCCGGACCCGCGGCCCGGCTCGCGAGCCAGTGGCCGGCGGCGGATGTCGCACCCGGCGCGACAAATGTGCCGTTGCGCGCCCTTAGTGGCCTTCGAGCCAGGGCTCCGGGCCTCATTTCGTCCTGAACCAAGCGTGGCTCGGTATGAACGGCCCTGGGCTCGCTGCCCTCGTCGGGCTATTGGACCGCGAAACGGCCCGTTTGTCGCGTGGCATGCGACAACCGACGCGACCCTGGCTCGGCCCCTGACCCGAGGCCATTCATCGAGCTCCGGGTCCCGGGCTAGGTCACGCCGCGTGGGTACCGCCGGCTGCCCTCAGTGGCCTGTTCGACCTCGAAACGGGCTGTTTTGTCGCATGCCATGCGACAACTGTCGCGACCCAGGGCCGGCTCCCCGCCCTAACCCACGACCGAGCGCATGGCTCGCGGACACACAGCCAACCCGAAACGGGCCAAATCGTCCCCCGGACGTACGATCGCCGCGATGACCCGGATCCTTCTCTATACCGGCAAGGGCGGCGTCGGCAAGACGAGCATTGCCGCGGCCACCGCGCTGCTCAGCGCCGATCGCGGCCTGCGCACGATCGTCCTGTCCACGGACATCGCCCATAGCCTGGGCGATGCCTTCGACACGAAGCTGGGGCCCGAGCCGGTCGAGATCGCCCCCAGCCTGTGGGCCCAGGAGCCCGACGTCTATTTCAACATTGGCCGCTATTGGCGAACGATCCAGACGTACATGACCGACCTCTTCAGCTGGCGCGGCCTCGATGCCGTGATGGCCGAGGAGATGACCGTCCTGCCGGGCATGGATGAGCTGGGCAACCTGCTGTGGATCGCCGACCACGTCGAGTCCGGCAAGTTCGACCTGATCGTGGTCGACGCGGCGCCGACCGGCGAGACGCTGCGCCTCCTCTCGCTGCCCGAGGCGAGCCGCTGGTGGGTCGATCGGATCGCCCCGATTGGGCGCCGGGTCAGCCGCCTGGGCCGACCGGTGCTGGAGCGGATGATCGGCGTGCCGGTGCCGCGCGACGAGGTCTTCGCCGCGGCGGAACGCCTGCTGGCCCGGCTCGACCTGGTCCATCGCCTGCTCGCCGATCCCGAGCAGTCGTCGATCCGGCTGGTGCTGGCCCTCGAGAAGCTGGCGATCGTCGAGGCCCGCCGCTCGTTCACCTATTTCCACCTGTTCGGCTATCCCAGCGACCTGGTCGTCTGCAACCGGGTCATGCCGCCCACGGTCGACGGCTATTTCGCCGGCCTGCGCCGGACCCAGCAGGCGTACCTGCCCGCGGTCCAGGGCGATTTCGCCCCCGTCCCGGTGCGCACGGTGCCGTTCTTCGATCGCGAGGTGGTGGGCATTGACGGCCTGCGCGAGATCGGCCAGTCGCTCTTCGCCGGCGACGACCCGGCCGGCTTCTTCTACCGCGGGCGGCCGTACCAGATCCGGGCCCGCAGCGGCGGACATGCCCTGGAGGTGGCCTTGCCGTTCACCAGCCGGGAAGAGGTCGGCCTGTCACGCGACGGTGACGAGCTGGTCATCTCGGTCGGCTCGTGGCGGCGGACCCTGGTCCTGCCCCGAGCGCTCGTGGATGCCCCGACGACTGGTGCGAAGATGGATGGCGGCATTCTCCAGATCGAGTTTTCGACCCGGACCAAAACAGCACAGGTTGGAGGTCGGCGATGACCAGCGAGCGACGGACCACCCGGGCGAACGCCCCCTCGGCGGGCATGCCCGGGGGCGATCCTACGGCCGAAGGCGATCGGTTGGCTGAGCTCGAAGCGCGCCTGGCGCGCCTCGAGAGCAGCACCGGCCTGCGCGAACGGGGCCGCGACCTGATGGGCCGGGTGGCGCCGCCCGAGGCCGGCCGCCACTTCCGCAACGCGGGGCGTGAGCAGCTCCTCGGGATCCGATCGATCGTCGATTTCTGGATCCGCCGGATCGAGCTGGCCGAGGAGCGCTCCGACGTCGCCGGCGCCAGCCGGGAGACGATCCACATCGACTGAGGCGCTGCCCGGCGCCAGCGGCGCCTAGCCGGCGTCAGACTTGGGGCGGATCCGGACGATCAGCATTGCGCCGCCGTCGTCGCTGATCAGCTCGCTGTCGTGGGGGATCGTCCCGTCCCAGCGGATGTAGTCACCCGGGCCAGCCTCGATCGCGTGCTCGCCCTGCGTCATCCGATAGGTGCCGCGCAGGATCAGGTGATGCTCGTCGCCGGCATGAGAGTGGGCGCCGACCCGGGCACCGCGCTCGGTTGAGGTCACCTCGATGATCGAGACGTCGCGCGACTGGCGCCCGTCGACGTGCTCGACCCGCCCCATGCTCGTCTCGACCATTGGCCGGTCCGCTGCCCGGACGACCTGCGGTGCAGGGACGTCGTCGATCAGGAACCAGGCCGCTGGGACCTCGAGGGCCGACGCGATCGAGCTCAGGCACTGGAGCGAGGGCGAGGCCTTGTCGTTCTCGATCTGGGAGAGGTAGCCGATGTTGAGGCCACTCCGCTCGGCGACGCCGGCCAGGGTCAGGCCGCGTTCCGTGCGCCACTTCTTGATCTGGACCCCGACGGCCGGCTTGCGCCGCTCCTCGGTCGTCATGTTGGCTCTCCACAAATAGGATTTGACTTTGGCGGCAGCCAGTCGTATGGTTGTGTCAACAACAAATCTTGCTTGATGTAGGCAAACTCGTCAAGCCCTGGAGGTCCTCCACCATGAAGATCGCGATCATCGGCGCCGGCAACGTGGGCACCGCCCTGGCCACCTCGTTCAAGCGCGCCGGACACGACGTCATCATCACATCCCGCGACCCGGAGGATGCCGGCAGCGTGGCGGTCGCCACGGGCGCCCGCGTCGCCTCGACCAACGCCGCCGCCGCCGCTGAGGCCGAGCTGGTCGTCCTGGCCACCCCGTTCTCGAGCGCGGCCGATGTCGCCCGCGAGATCGCGACCTCGGTCGCCGGCAAGCCCGTCGTGGACGTGACCAACCGGATGACCTACGGCGCCGCCGGTCCCGAGATCGACACGACCAGCTCCAACGCCGAAGACCTGGCCAAGCTCCTGCCGGGCGCCCACGTCGTCAAGGCGTTCAACACCCTGTTCGCCTCGAAGCAGCTCGACCCGACCGGGACCGAAGACGACCTGGATGGCTTCGTGGCCGGCGATGATGCCGCCGCCAATGCCCTCGTCCTCGAGCTCGTCGCCTCGGTTGGCCTGCACCCGATCGATGTCGGACCCCTCAGCCGGGCCCGCCAGCTCGAAGGCCTGGCCTTCCTCAACATCAGCCTGAACGTGGCCCACGGCGGCGCCTGGCAGTCGGCCTGGAAGCTGATCGGCGCCCCGGCGACCCAGCCGAAGGCCGCCTGACCGCCGGTCCGACCGCCGGTCCGACCGGAGGGTCGCCGGATCACTCGGCGGCCAGCTCCGGCGTTCGAATAAAGAGCTCCTGCCGTCAGTGCAGGAGCTCTTCCCAATTGCGGGGCACGCGGCCGGCCGGTCCGGGGACGGGCTGGTTCAGCGGGTGGTGGAGCGGCGGCACGAGCTCGGGACCGAGGGCGTACTGCTCCCGGGTGTAGTCCCAGAACCATTCCTCGCCCGGCTCGAAGCTGTGGATGATGGGGTGCCCGGCATCCGCCGCGTGATGGCTGGCGTGCTGCGCGGGCGACGAGTCGCAGCAGCCGATGTGCCCGCACTTGGCACAGCGCCGAAGGTGGAACCACCAGCCGTCCTCGGTCGCCAGGCATTCGACGCAGCCGGCCCCACTCGGTGCGACGTTCGGATCGAAGAACTCGTTCATGCCGGCCATGGCTCTCCCGTTCGCGGTCATATGGCATCGCTATCATGACGACGCTGAACGCCGGGCGCAGGAGCCCAGGTCAGCCTTTTAGGAGTGGAGGAGGCGACCCGATGGCCGGATTCAAGGAATTCCTGCTCAAGACCAACGCGCTCGCCCTGGCGATCGGCGTGATCATCGGCGCCGCGCTCGGCGGCGTCGTCAACTCGCTGGTCAACGACATCATCATGCCGCCGATCGGTGTCCTTCTGGGCGGAGTCGACTTCAGCTCGCTCGTCATCAAGCTCAAGGAGGCAACGGTCGACGCAACCGGCAAGCCCGTGCCCGAAGTCGACATTCGCTGGGGCAGCTTCATCAACCTGGTGATCGCGTTCATCGTGGTGGCGGCCGTTGTCTACGTCGTCTCGAAGATGCTGATCAAGGAAGAGGAAGCTGCGCCGGTCAAGACCTGCCCGGCCTGCAAGGAAGCCAACGCAATCGACGCGACCCGCTGCCGAGCCTGCACCAGCGACATCTGACCCGATGTACCGCGGCCATGCGTCGCCGGGTGACGTGGCGGCCCGACGGACGACGGAATCGCCCCACGAGATCAAAACGGCGTCGTCGGAGCCCCCAAGGGGCCTTCGGGCCGGCCATCCCGCCTCGTTGATCGCCTGGGGCAATCGAATCCCCGGAATCGGCAAACAGCGGCGCTAGCCAGGTCTCGATTCCACCGATTTGATCGTCCGGGGCGATAACGAGCCCTGGTGCCCGGGCCCTGCCGCACGGCCGCCGCCTAGGACGAAGCGGACCGCGGTCCGAACCAGCGCGCCGACCAGATCGCGACACCGGCTACCGCCGCGCCCACGATCAGCAGGACCAGCGGCGCCGAGATCCGGTCGGCAAGCGGCCCGGCGATCAGGGTCGGGCCGAGGCTCGCGGTGCTGACGACCGAGGCGAGCACGCCAAAGACCCGACCCCGGTACTCGGCCGGGATCGCCTCGAGCAGGGCGGTCTGGGCCGACACCGAGGTCACTGCGTAGGCCGCTCCAGAGACCAGGGCAACCGTCGCGAGGAGCGGGATCGCCGAGATCCCGGCCGCATCGAACCAGCCCCGGGCCAGGGCCACGATCGCCAGGCCGGCGGTCAATCCACCGAACGCGAGCAGGCCGCCCTCGGCCGCCCGGCGATGGGCGACTCGGCTGAAACGCCGGAGGCCGAGCACGCCGAGCAGCACGCCCAGGCCCAGCGGCAGCACGATCACGATCAGGCGATCGGGCTGGAGCCCGACGCTCGATGCCAGGGCCGGTCCGAGCACGCCCAGCACGCCGGCGACCGAGGCACCGGCCGCCTGCTGGATGATCGGCCGGCTGATCTCGCGGTTGCCGCGCACGGTCCGAACCCCTTCGGCGAGCTCGTGCAGCGGTTCCCCCAGGCCGCGCGGCGGCGATCCTGGCAGCCCGACATTGACCGACGGCGCCGCCGGCAAGCCGATGCAGGCCACGGTCGCGGCGATGTACAGGCCGGCGACCACGGCCAGGACGGCTGCCGGCCCGGCGATGGCGACGAGGAGCGGACCGAGGAAGGCAAAGCCAAGCGCGAACGAGCCCTGCAGGGTCAGGTTGAAGATGCCCATCGCGACCGGCAGCTGATCGCGGGGGACCACGCGCGGGATCATCGACCCCTCGGCCGGGGTCAGGGCGACGCTGGTCAGGCTGACCCCCAGGTTCAGGATCAGGAGGGCCGCCAGGTTCGGACCAGCCAGGGCGAGCCCGGCCATCAGCACCGCCCGGACGAGGTTCGGCCCGAAGAGCGCCCAGCGCAGGTCGAGCCGATCGACGACGACCCCGGCAAATGGCGACAGCAGGATCTGGGGCAGGACATACGTCGCGAAGAGAGCGCTGACGGCCGTCGTCGAGCGCGTCGTGTCGAAGACCAGGATGGTCATCGCGTAGAGCGCCATGTTGCCACCGACCTGGGTCGCGGCC
>DATGGC010000109.1:0-8876 GCA_035308745.1 Candidatus Limnocylindrales bacterium
ACTGTCTCGGCCGCGATGCTGCCCTTGTCGGTCTGAACGCCGGTGACATGTCCATCGGCCACGTCGATCCCGGTGATCTCGGTCTGGGCGACCACCGTCAGGGCGCCCATGGCCGTGGCCGCTTCGCGCATCAGCGTTCCGGCCCGGAGCGAGTCGACCACGCCGACGCCGGGGGTGTAGAAGCCGCCAAGGAGGATCGACTCCTCGATGTAGGGCACGAGCTCCTTGATCCGGGCCGGCGTGATCAGCTCGGCCTCGATGCCCCACGCGTGGGCCGAGGCCAGCCTGCGCTTGAACTCCTCCATCCGCTCCGGCGTCCGGGCGACCTCGATGCCGCCACTCTGGGTGAAGACCCCGAGCTCCTTGTACTGGCGGACGCTGTCCAGCGTGAACGCCGTCATTTCCTTGGAGTGATCGGTGGTGAAGATGAAGTTCGAGGCATGACCGGTCGAACCGCCGGGGTTGGGGAGTGCGCCCTTGTCGATCAGCACGATGTCCCGCCAGCCCAGCCTGGCCAGGTGGTAGGCCATGCTGTTGCCGACGATTCCGGCGCCGATCACCGCGACCCTCGCCCGGTCAGGTACTCCGCTCATGCGATCTTCGATCCTCCTCTGGCTCAGGTCGCTGGAACCTCAGGCCGAGGCCGCTGGCGCCTTCGGCTTCTTCGGCTTCGGTGGTCGCTTCGGCGTCTTGTCACCCACGATGGACCTCCGTTTCTGGCTGTTGACGCGACGCCATCTGGCGCCCGCAATCAGGACGACACGATACCGCGGCGGGCACCCATCGCGAGGCAGCCCGGCGGAAGCCTGGACGAGCTGGGGCGATTCTCTCAGGTTGTTCTCAGAATTGAGGACTACAACGAACCTCGGGTTGCCGTGAGGTTCACGGCTCCGGGTGGAATGGCGGTTCATGCACCTCCTCGTCGTCGAAGATGACCAGCGCCTGCGGCGCCTCCTCAAGCGCCTGCTCGAGGAGGACCGCCACGTGGTCGAGGCGGTCGCCGACGGGACGACGGCCGTCGAGATCGCGACCGGCACGTCCGGCATCGAGGCGGTGATCCTCGACGTCGGCCTGCCCGACATCAGCGGCCTGGAAGTGGCCCGCCGGATCCGGGCCACGGGGATCGACCTGTCGATCCTGATGCTGACCGCCCGGGACACCGTCGGCGACCGGGTCGGCGGCCTCGATGCCGGGGCCGACGACTACCTGGTCAAGCCGTTCGCGTTCGAAGAGCTGTCGGCACGCTTGCGCGCCCTGTCGAGGCGCGGTTCGGCCGGCGCCCGGCGGGCCGAGCCACGCCTCGTCGCTGGTGCGATCGAGCTCGATGAAGCGGCCCGGCGGGTCACCGTGGGCGGCGACCCCATCGACCTGAGCCCGCGCGAGTTCTCGCTCCTCGAATGCCTCCTGCGCCACGTCGGCCAGACGCTCAGCCGCGACCAACTCCTCGACCAGGCCTGGCCGTTCAGCGTGGCGGTCACGCCCAACGCGGTCGACGCCTATGTCCACTACCTTCGCGGCAAGCTCGGACCGGCGAGCTCGCAGCTCGAGACGATCCGGGGGATCGGCTATCGGCTGGCCGGTGGCTGAGCCGCTGCCGCCGGTGGCACCCGGCTCGGGGGTCGACCGGGTCGAGGAACAGGCGCGCGAAGGCGATGCCCGCCTCGTCCGCGGCGTCCGCTGGCGGCTCGTGCTGTTCAGCGGCGGGACGACGCTGCTGATCCTGCTGGCCCTCGGCGCGCTGCTCTATGTCCGGGTCGCGAGCTCCCTCCAGACGGCGGGGGTGGCCCAGCTCGACGCCCGGGCCGACTCGCTCAAGCAGTTCCTGGGCGGCAGCGACGACCCCAGCAACGGAACCCCGACGGGCTTGATCTTCGGCGGCGGATCGTCGGGCACGTTCGCCATCCTGGTCACGGCGGGCGGCCAGCGGATCGGCGATATCGACGATGGCGTGCCGGCCGGGCTGCCCAACGAGGATTCTGTCGCGGCGGCCTGGCAGTCCGGGCGGGATGTCCGCGATTCGACCTTGGCTGACGTGCCGGTCCGGATCCTGAGCGAGACCGCGTCGAGCCGGATCGGCCCGATCGTGATCCAGGTCATCCAGGACCGGACCGATGAGCAGAAGACCCTCGACGTGATCTCCGACGTGCTGATCTTCGGCGGGCTGCTTGCGGTCGCCGTCGCCGGCGGCTTCGGGGCCCTCTATGCCCGGCGCGCGCTCGCCCCGATCCGGACCTCCCTGGCCAATCAGCGCCTGGCGCTGCGCCGGCAGCGCGAATTCGCGGCGGATGCCAGCCACGAGCTGCGGACGCCGCTGACCGTGATCCGGAGCTCGGTCGAGTACCTGGGCCGCCACAAGTCGGAGCCGGTCGCCAGCGTCGGCGAGGCGCTCGAGGACATCACCGCCGAGGTCGACCAGCTCTCGACCCTGGTCGAGGACCTGCTCCTGCTGGCTCGCTCGGACTCCGGCGCGATCGAGCTCGACCAGCTGCCGCTCGACCTGGGCGACGTCGCCGGCGAAGCGGCCTCGACGCTGGCCCAGCCGGCGGCCGACCGCCACGTCCGGATCGTGGTCGATCCCGAACCCGCGGCGGTGACCGGCGATCCGGTCCGCCTCCGGCAGCTGGTCGCGATCCTGGTCGACAACGCGATCCGCCACAGCCCGGCGGGTGGCGAGGTCCGGGTCGCGGTGCGCGCCGACGGGCGTTCGACCGATCTCTCGGTCGAGGACGAGGGACCCGGCATCCGGCCCGAAGACCTGCCCCGGGTGTTCGATCGATTCTGGCGGGCGCCCGGTGCCCCGGCGGGCGGGACCGGCCTGGGCCTGGCCATCGCCCAATGGATCGTGGAGCGCCACGGCGGCCAGATCGTCGTCAGCAATCGAACCGGTGGCGGCGCCCGGTTCGACGTCCGGCTGCCCCTTCGGCCAGCGCCGGCTGCCCGTGCCTGACCCGACGCGCCGTCCGCATCGGGCCGGGTCTCAGACGACTCTCAGGACCCTCGCCCAGACTCGGAGTCGATGACGACGATGACCGGCACCCGCCGCGCCGTGCCCTTGCCACGGGGCTGGACCCTGCGCACCCGCGAGATCGTGGCCGTCCTGATCGGCAACGGGCTGTTGATCGGGGCAATGTGGCTGCGCCACGGTGGCCCCGACCTGCTCGACTCGCCCAGTGGCTGGTTCATCGCCGGTGGTCAGCTGACGGCCCTGCTGGGTGGCTACCTGGCCCTGATCCAGCTGGTCCTGATGTCGCGCAGCCCGTGGCTCGAGCAGGTCGTCGGCCAGGACGCCCTGACGGCCGCCCATCGCTGGGTGGGCTTCGCCTGCGTCTGGTTCATCGTCGGCCATGCGATCCTGACCACGACCGGCTTTGCCCTGGCCGATGGGTCGAACGTGATCGTCGAGCTGTGGACGCTGCTCACGACGTACGAGTTCATGCTCATGGCCGGCGTTTCGCTGGTCCTGTTCATCGCCGTCGCCGTCAGCTCGGTCAAGCTGGCCCGGCGCCACCTGTCGTACGAGACCTGGCACGGGATCCACTTCTATGCCTACCTGGCGATCGCCCTGGGCCTCGGCCATCAGCTGGTCACGGGCACCGATTTCGCCCACGACCCAATTGCCTGGGCGTACTGGGTGGCCCTGTACCTGATCGCCGGTGCGACCATCCTGGTCTTCCGATTCGTCCAGCCCCTGGCGACCTCGGTCCGCCACCAGTTCCGGGTGGTCAATGTCGAGCGGGAGGGGCCGGGCGTCGTCTCGATCTACCTGGGCGGGCGCGACCTGGACCGCTTCGCGATCCGGGCCGGCCAGTTCGTGATCGTCCGGTTCCTGCGCCGGGACGGCTGGTGGCGGGGGCACCCGTTCTCCATCTCGGCCGCGCCCAATGGCCGCTGGCTGCGCCTGACGGTCAAGGACCTGGGCGACGACACGACCTCGATGGCCGCCCTGCCGATCGGGACCCGGGTCTACCTGGAAGGCCCGTACGGGCTGCTGACCGGCGCCCGGCGCAAGCGCCGGCGCGTGCTGCTGATCGCCGGCGGGATCGGCATCGCCCCGCTGCGCGCCCTGTTCGAGGAGCTGCCCGCCGGTCCCGGTGACCTGACCTTGCTGTACCGCGCGAGCCGGCCGAAGGACATCGTCTTCCGCGAGGAGCTCGATCACCTCGCCGCCGCTCGCGGGGCGATCGTCCACTACCTGATTGGTGCCCGCGGCTCGCGGGCGATGCCCGCTGACCCCCTCGCGCCCCCGGCGCTGCGCCAGCTGGTGCCCGACGTTCGTGAACGCGAGGTCTACCTGTGCGGACCGACGCCAATGATGGAGGCCGTGCGCGATGGCCTCCAGCTGCTCGGCATCCCGCGCCGCCACATCCACTTCGAACGTTTCGAGTTCTGATCCGGAGACCCCATGCCAAAACGCGCCGTCGCGGCGATCGTGGTCACGGCCATTGCCCTCGCCCTGCTGTTCAGCTTCAAGACCCCGGCCGACAACGCCTCGGCGCTGGGTGTCCCCGCGATCCTGTCGCCGGCGCCCGATGCCTCGAGCGGCCCGGGCCTGGGTGATACCGGTCCGGCCGCATCAACCGCGCCGTCGACGGCTGCCTCGCTGGCCCCTGGTGCCACGCCGGTGCCGACCAAGGCGGCCACGAAGGGCAGCGGGACGTTCACCGGCTCGGTGGTCTCGGAGCCGTTCGGCGAGGTCCAGGTCCAGATCACGATGTCGGCCGGCAAGATCACCGACGTCACGGCCCTCCAGCTCCCGACCCACGGCCGGTCGGGGTTCATCTCGCAGAGCGTCGCCCCGATCCTCCAGGGCGAGGCGCTGGCGGCCCAGAGCGCCAGCATCGACACCGTCTCGGGTGCGACCTACACAAGCGACGCGTATGCCCAATCCCTCCAGAGTGCGATCGACCAGGCCCATGGTTGACGCCCCGGCCCGCACCCGGCCCCGGATCGTGGCCACGATGGGCACGGTCATCGCCCTCGACGTCCGGGACGCCGCCCTGCCCGACGACGCCTTCGAGGCGGCCATCGCCTGGCTGACCGAGGTGGACCAGCGCTTCAGTCCGTTCCGGCCGGCCAGCGAGATCAGCCGCCTGGCCCGCGCCGAGGTCGTCCCGGAAGATTGCTCGCCGGACATCCGGTTCGTGCTGACCCGCTGCGAGGCGATCCGCCGCGAGACCGACGGGTTCTTCGACATTCGCGGTCCGGGCCTGCGGGCCGGCCTCGACCCGTCGGGCTACGTGAAGGGCTGGGCGGTCGAGGAGGCTGCCCACATCCTCGAGGCGGCCGGCGCCCGGAACTACGTGCTCAATGCCGGCGGCGACGTCGTCCTGCGCGGCGCGCCCGAGGCTGGCCGCCCCTGGATCGTGGGCATCCGCCATCCGCTCGAGGCGGACCACATCGCGGCCCGGCTGGCGTTCGAGCCAGGCCCGGGCCGCCAGGCGGTGGCCACCTCGGGGCTGTACGAGCGCGGCGGCCACATCGTCAACCCGTGGACCGGCGCGGTACCGTCCGAGCTCCTGAGCATGACCGTCGTCGGGCCCAGCCTGGCCCTGGCCGATGCCTACGCGACGGCCGCGTTCGCGATGGGCCGTGACGGCCTGCCCTGGCTGGCCGGCCGAACTGGTTATGCCGGCTACGCGATTGATCGCGAGCTGCGACCGAGCTGGACCGCCGGTTGCGAGCCGTTCCTGGTGGCCGCCGGCTAGTCGTGGCGCTTGTAGCGCCGCCGCCGGGCCCGGATCTTCACGTCATCGCCGCCCGTCGGCACGATGCTCACCGAGCCGTCTGCTTCGAGGGTCGCCAGCTTCATCTCCTTGACTGTCTCGAGCCCGTGCTCGCGTAGGGCCGCGCCCAGGTCGTCCGGGTCGAGGCCCTGTGAGTCGAGCGCGTCCGCCAACCACGCGCCGTTGCGACCGATCACCGTGGGCTCGAACTCGAGCAGCCGGCGCACGAATGGGACGCGGCGCCGGAGCTGGGCCAGGATCCCGTTCAGGGCGAAGATCGTGACGATGATGATCGCGCCACCGGGGATCGACTGGTCGGGCCCGGTCATTGCCGGCTGGAGGGCGTTGGCAACGAGCAGGACCAGGGCCAGGTCGAAGAGCGTGAACTGGCCGATTTCTCGCTTGCCGAAGATTCGCAGGGCGGCGACGAAGAACAGGTAGACGATCACCGTCCGGGCGACGATCTCGAGCGGCGGCAATCCGAGCGTCCACATGGCCGGATCGTCGCACATCGATCCGGCCTGTACCCTGCGCCAATGTCACCGCTCTCGCCGAGTGTGGACCACGGCCTCGTCCGGGAGCTGAAGGGCCGCGAGGATGCCCGCTTCGCGGCCGAGCATCCCCGTTCGCTGGCGCTCCTCGAACGGGCCCGCCGGGTCATGCCCAACGGCGTGCCGATGGCCTGGCACATGAGCAGCTACCACCACCCGCCGCCCTGGGCGGCCGAGGGCCACGGTGCCCGATTCACCGACGTCGACGGGCACACCTACAGCGACTTCAACATCGCCGACCTGTCGATGTTCTGCGGCTACGCTCCCGAGCCCCTGGTCCGGGCGGTCAGCGAGCGGATGGCCCGCGGCCACCAGTTCCTGCTGCCGGTCGAGGACGCGATCGTCGTGTCGGAGGAGCTCGGCCGCCGGTACGGCCTGCCGAAGTGGCAATACACGCTGTCGGCCAGCCAGGCCAACAGCGAGGCGATCCGGGTGGCCCGGGTGGCGACCGGCCGGGACAAGGTCCTGCTGTTCGATGGCAAATACCTCGGCCACCTGGCCGAGGCGCTGGTCGAGGTCGATCCGGATGGCCGGATCGTGGCCGAGGAGCGCGGCCTGCCGGCCGACGTCGTCCACGGCACGGTCCTCGTCCGGTTGAACGATCCGGCCGCCCTGGCGGGCGCTCTCGAGGCGCGCGACGTCGCGATCGTCCTGACCGAGCCGGCCCTGACCAACAACGTCGGGCTGATCCTGCCCGACCCGGGCTTCCATGCCGAGCTCCGCCGGCTGACCCGCGAGGCGGGCACGCTGCTGGCAATTGACGAGACCCACACCCAGGTGGTGGGGCCCGGTGGCCTGACCGCGACCTGGGGCCTGGACCCGGACTTCGTGACCTGTGGCAAGTCGATCGCCGGCGGCGTGCCGTTCGGCGCCTGGGGGATGACCGAGGAGATCGCCGCGATCCTGGTCCAGGCCAAGGGCGACGACGGCGAGCGCTCGGGCCTGATCGCGATCGGCGGAACCCTGTTCGGCAATGCCCTGTCGCTGGCTGCGGCGCGGGCGACGATGCTGGAGATCCTCACCCCCGAGGCCTACGCCAGCACCCAGCGGCTCGGGTTGCGCCTGGCCGATGGGATGCGTGCCGCGGTGGCCCGGGTCGGACTGCCCTGGCACATCTACCGGCTCGGGCCACGCGCCGGCTACACCTTCCGGCCGGAACCCCTGCGCAATGCCGACGAGGCCCGTGCCTGCCAGGACGACCTGCTGACCCGCCTGATCCGGATCTGGCTCGCGAACCGGGGCGTCTGGGAGGCAATCGTCGGGGCCGGCCCGGTGGCCTCGGTGCCGGCATCCGACGACGACGTCGATGCCTATCTCAGTGCCTGGAACGAGCTCCTCGACGCGCTCGGGCGCTGATCGCCGGCCCTCGTCAGGCAGGCGCCTCAGCGGGTCGAGGCTCGAGGCGGGGCTGCTTGCCGGGGCGGCCCTGGCCCTGGTGCTCGAAGTGGCCTCCCGTGCGGGCGATCCGCTCGAAGGGTTCTCGTTCGGCGCGGCGCTCGCCGGGATCGCCAGCCAGCTGCCGGTCACGCTGCCCGCGGCCCTGGCGGTGTCGGTGGCCGGCACGTTCAACGTGGCGGCCGGCGCGTTGCTCCTGCGGGCCGTGCGCAGCTCGCCGTTCCGGACCTGGTCCGACGCCGTGCTGGCCGGCTTCGGCGGCGCGATCCTGCTCGATGTCCTGCTCGTTGCCGTGCTGGGGGGCGCCGGCCTGTTCCGTCCGGTCGTCCTGGCGGGCGCGCTGCTGATCGCCTGCCTGGCGATCGTCGTCGGTCGACCGCTGGTCGCCGCTCCGTTGAGGATCAGCCGGCCGAGCCTGGCCCGGGTCCTGCTGATCGCCCTCGTGTGGTGCGGGCCACTGCTCGTCGCCCTGGCCTCGCCCGTGGTCCCGGCTGCCGACGTGCTGCCCAACCACGTCGCCCCGGCTGAGCACCTGCGCGTCTTTGGCAGCATCGCCTCGCTGGCCACGTACCCGTCGCCGATCTATGGTCCGTCGCGGCTCTTCCTGGGCTATGCGGCGCTGATGGGCACGCTGGCGACCCTGACCGGGCTGCCCGCCGCCCTCACCGTGGCCGCGTTCACGGGTCCCTTGCTCGTCGTTTCGGCGCTCGCCATGCGCCGGCTGGCCGGAGCGGCGTTCGGACGCCAGGCCGCGTTCTGGGTCCTGCTCGCCTTCCCCCTGGCGTTCACCTTCACCCGCCTGCCCGATGTGCGCGACAGCGTCGTCGCTCTGCCCCTCGCCGCCTCTGCCCTGGCCTGTCTGCTGTCTCGCGATCGGTCCGACCCGGCCGCCCGGGCCGGCCGCCCGGACTGGCTGCTGACCGTCGCCCTCAGCGCGGCGACCCTCGTTCACCCGCTCGTCGGCGTGCTGACCGCGAGCACCGTCGCCCTGCTGGCGTTGTCCGATCCCGGGCGATTTGCCCGGCGGGCCATCCCCGCCTTGCTGGCCACGGGCGTGGCCGTCCTGCCCCAGCTTGGGGTGATGGTCGGCCTGGATCCGGCGCCACTGTGGGCCCCCGCCGCGTTCGGGGTTGCGCTGTTCGCCGCACTCGCGGCTTCAGCCGCGGTCGCTGCCGTGGCATGGTCCAGGATCCCGGTTGGCTGGGCG
>DATGGC010000110.1:0-1568 GCA_035308745.1 Candidatus Limnocylindrales bacterium
GTGATCAACCGCAACAACCGGCTCAAGCGGCTGCTCGAGCTGGGCGCGCCCGAGATCATCATCCGCAATGAGAAGCGGATGCTCCAGGAGGCGTGCGACGCCCTGATCGACAACGGCCGCCGTGGCCGCGCCATCGCCGGCACCGGCAACCACCGCCTGAAGAGCCTGTCCGACATGCTCAAGGGCAAGCAGGGCCGGTTCCGCCAGAACCTGCTCGGCAAGCGGGTCGACTACTCGGGCCGCTCGGTCATCGTCGTCGGGCCGGAGCTCAAGCTCTACCAGTGCGGGCTGCCCAAGAAGATGGCCCTCGAGCTGTTCAAGCCGTTCGTCATGCGCCAGCTGGTCGAGAAGGGCTTCGCCCACAACATCAAGAGCGCCAAGCGGATCGTCGAGCGCGTCCGGCCCGAGGTCTGGGACGTCCTCGAAGAGGTGATCAAGGATCACCCCGTCCTGCTCAACCGCGCGCCCACCCTCCACCGCCTGGGGATCCAGGCGTTCATGCCGGTCCTCGTCGAGGGCTCGGCCATCCAGATCCATCCGCTGGTGTGCACCGCCTTCAACGCCGACTTCGACGGCGACCAGATGGCGGTCCATGTGCCGCTCTCGACGGCCGCCCAGGAAGAGGCGCGGACGATGATGCTGTCGACGGCCAACCTGCTCTCGCCGGCCAACGGCGAGCCGATCGTGTCGCCGACCCAGGACATGGTCCTGGGCTGCTTCTACCTGACCATGGACAACCCCCTGGCCTCGACGGGCGCCCCGCGCCTGTTCGCCGGAGAGGACGAGGCGATCCTCGCCTACCAGCTCCGCGAAGAGACCAAGCTCACCCTCCACGAGCCGATCATCGCCCCGGTCCGGGTCTGGGATGTCGAGGCCAATGCCCTCGTCACCCGCCGGCTGACGACGACGACCGGCCGGATCATCTTCAACCAGGTCCTGCCCGACCGGCTGCGCTACAAGAACGACCCGATGGTTCGGGCCACCCTGCGCGAGCTGGTCGACGAGTGCTACCGGCTGCTCGGGCCCGACGACACCGCCCATCTTGTCGATGGAGTCAAGGCCGTCGGCTTCGAGTTCGCTACCCGCGGCGGGATGACCATCGGCCTGTTCGACATCGAGGTCCCCAAGGACAAGGCGGTCCGCCTGGTGGCGGCCGACGCCGAGGTCGACGAGATCGACAAGCAGTTCCAGCGCGGCCTGATCACCGACGACGAGCGCTACGAGCAGGTCGTCTCGGTCTGGCAGCAGACCACCCAGAAGATGTCCGACGCGATGATGGCCAGCCTCGATCCGACCGGCGCGGTCACGATGATGACGGCCTCGGGTGCCCGCGGTAACAAGGGCAACATCGGCCAGCTGGGCGCCATGCGCGGGCTGATGGCCGACCCCTCGGGCCGGATCATCGACGTCCCGGTCCGGAGCAACTTCCGGGAAGGGATGACCGTCCTCGAGTACTTCATCTCCACCCACGGCGCCCGCAAGGGCCTGGCAGACACCGCCCTGCGCACCGCCGACTCGGGTTACCTCACCCGGCGCCTGGTCGACGTGGCCCAGGACGTGATCACCCG
>DATGGC010000111.1:0-3289 GCA_035308745.1 Candidatus Limnocylindrales bacterium
CGCCAGGGTGCCTGGGTGAAGGTCCGGACGCCCGTCGGCGTCGAAGGCTGGATCCACCGCACGACGCTCCGAGCGCCCGACGACGGCGACCAGCCGCCGGCGCCCGTCGGCGCAGCGCCGGTCGAGGCCGTCCCGGCTCCGCCTGCCCCGCCCGATCCCATCGAGGCCGAAGTGGCCATGGGCGCATTTGCGGCGGCGGCCCGGGCCCGCGCCCTGGAGCTGGCCCAGGCTGCGGCCGCGGTCAGCGATCCGGAGCCCGACGTCAAGCCCAAGCGCGCTCGCTCGCGGCGCGCCGCGAGCCCCAAGCCGCCCAAGGCCTGAAGCGGCTCAGGGCATCGGAACGACCAGCACGAACCTGCCGTCCTTGCCCGGATACCGACCGGTGGGGCGCTTCCAGGGCAGGTAATCGGCGGACAAGGCGCTCACGGGCACGAGCGCGTCCGGCGGTCGTGAGTAGCCCCAGATCGTCGAGAAGCGCGGATACCAGACATCCTCGATCCGGACCGCGGTGACCACGAAGGCGTCGGTCCGGGCCGGGTCGGCCGTGGCCGTGAAGCCGGACATGACCCACGAGTGGGCGCCGCGCCAGACGAGCAGGCCGGCCGGCCGGTTGGTGAGCCGGACCTGGCGCGCCGCCAGGTGGATCGCGGCCTTGATCGAGGTCTTCTCGGTGACCTCGTAGTTGCCGTAGCCGAGCTTGGTCAGGCCCTCGGCCCAGCCTTCGGGCTCGGCGGCGCCATCGGGCGCCGGAGCAAGCGAACGGGCCAGGGTGAAGATCCGGGCCTGCGTCTTGCGGCTGGTGTCGGCGCCCGGATTCATGATGTTGATCGAAGTCTGCATCGCGGCCGGCAGGCACCAGACCTTGGTCAGCTCGCCGACGTAATCGCCCGCGTGGTAGAGATCCATCGAGAAGGGACCGCTCGGTCCTGCCGCGAGACTGGCCCCCGGCGAAGACGGGCTCGTGGCCGGGAGGGACGCCGGGTCCGGCATCTCAGAGAGTTCGCTCGTGGCCGGGCTCGTGGCCGCGCTCGACGACGCGCTCGACGCGACACCGCCCGGCTGGCCGGCGGCGGCGACCGGCGGCGGACTTGCGCTCGGGCTTGCGCTCGGCCGCGGCTGACTGCCGATCAGCAGGCCGGCCGCGCCGACGATCGTGACGACGGCGAGCGCGAGGAAGGCGACGCGAAAACGCAGGTGATGGTCCATCGGTGCTCGAGACAGGACGGCGGGTGGGCCGGGCGTGTGGCGGCTGCACGAGGGTACGCCCCGCGGTAGCCTCAGGCCATGATCCCGGCTCGGCCCAGCCGCACGGCCCTGGGCGTCGCCCGAAGGCGGGCTGCGCACCAGCTCCTCGACCGGCCGCTCGTCCTGAATGATCCCCTCGCCCTGCGGATCATCGGCGACGAGGAGCGCCGCCTGCTCGAGTCAAGCGTCGGCCGGCGCTTCCCGCCGGCTCCCGACGACCACCCCGCGGCTCGGCTCCTGCGGGCATTCGTCGTGGCCCGCAGCCGATGCGCGGAAGAGGTCCTCAGCGCGTCGGGCGTCGATCAATACGTGGTCCTCGGGGCGGGCCTCGACACGTTCGCCTACCGCAATCCCCTGGCCGGCGTGCGCGTCTTCGAGGTCGACTATCCGGCGACCCAGGCCTGGAAGCTCGACGCACTGGCGGCAGCGTCGATCGCGATCCCCGGCGGCTCGGGAGGCGTGACCTTCGTGCCCGTGGACTTCGACCGGCAGGACCTCGCGACCGAGCTCGCGCGGGCCGGATTCGACCCCGACCGGCCGGCCGTCTTCGCCTGGCTGGGGGTGACCATGTATCTGGCCGAGGCATCGGTCTGGAACGTCCTGCGGTACGTCCTGGGGCGCCCGGCCGGCAGCTCGATCGTCTTCGACTACGCCCGCGAGCCGTCCAGCCTGAACCCGCTCGAACGGGTCGCGCTGGCCCGGATGACGGCCCGGGTCGCCCGGGCCGGCGAGCCGTGGACGGCGTACTTCGAGCCCGGTGCCCTCGACCGCGGCGTGCGCGCACTCGGGGCGTGGCTGGTGATGGACCTCGACGGGGCGGCAATCAACGCGCGCTGGTTCGCCGGCCGCAGTGACGGGCTGCACGTCGGCGGCATCGGCCGGCTGATGGTCGCGAGCACGTGATCGAGCACGGCTCGAACAAAGGCGGAGCAGAGCAGTGGCGCGCCCGGCGGGACTCGAACCCACGACCTTTAGGTCCGCAACCTAACGCTCTATCCGCTGAGCTACGGGCGCAATGCGGGAGTGGCGGAGAGGGAGGGATTCGAACCCTCGAAGCAGGTTACCCCACTTGGCGGTTTAGCAAACCGCTGCACTAGGCCACTATGCGACCTCTCCGCGGAACCGCGGGCGCCAGAATAGCACGGGGTCGGGAGGCCGCCGAGCTCCGCAGAACCGGGGGCTCCGAAGGCGCCAGCGGGCCCCGGCGAGTGCAAAAACCACGCGAATATCAGCCCCCGTAGTGTTGCGCGGGGACTCGGCGGCGCACAGACCGTCCGAGCGACGACAAGTTGCTCGGTTCGTGCGTGGGGTAGCGCGAATCAATGGGTCCGACAGGCCGACATCGAGAGTCGCGGGGCGTGGATCTCGCGCAGCACTACCGGGGTTGATATTCGACAGGAATCGGCGCGGCCAGGGTACGAGACCGCCCGTACCTCGCGGCTGGGTCGGAATCTGCCAACGACCAGGCCCCAGCGTTCGCAGGCGACGATGACCGACCGGTGATGATGGCCGCCCAGCGGCCGCCAGGGGGCCGACGAACGCAGATCCGAGGCCAACTCGTTGACAGGGCGGATGGCGCTCGACTACCGTTCGGGGACGCACATGCACACCAACTTTTTCGCCTACCAACGCCCGGCATGACCGAACCCGGAAACTGAGACCCGGGAGCACGGGTCGTGCCGGGATGAGCAGAGGTCAGACCTCTGCTTTTTTTGTTGGCCGAGGCGGCCACGGGGATGGACAGCAGACGACGCGAAAGGACGCGCAGCACCGATGTTCGTGGTGATGAGCGCCTCGGCCAGCCAGGCCGAGACGAATGCGGTCAAGAGCCTGATCCTGGCGGAAGGGCTCGTGCCGTACGACCACGTCGGCGTCGAGCGCCTGGTGATCGCCGTCGTCGGTGAGATCGGCGCCCGCAAGCCGGTCCTGATGAGCCGCCTCGAGGCCCTCGGCGGAGTCGAGTCGGTCACCCCGATCAGCCGGCCATTCAAGCTCACTTCGCGCGAGTTCCACCCCGAGGACACGATCGTGCGGGTCCTCGACG
>DATGGC010000112.1:0-2909 GCA_035308745.1 Candidatus Limnocylindrales bacterium
CGGCGCCGGCTCGACGAGTCGCGCTGATCGAGCGGGGAGGCAGGCCTCGATGACCACGGTCGCCGTGCTCGGGATCGGGCGGATGGGCGGGGCCATGGCCGGCCGCCTGGCGGCTTCGGGCTTCGATGTCGTCGTCTACAACCGCAGCCCCGAGCCGGCCCGGGCGCTCGCTGCCTCGATCGGCGGGCGCGTTGCCTCGAGCCCGGCCGAGGCCGTGGCCGGGTCGGCGGTCGCGATCAGCATGGTCAGCGACGGGGCCGCGGTGGAGGCGGTCTATCGCGGCCCGGACGGCGCGCTGGCCGGCCTGGACGGCCGGACGGTGGCGGTCGACATGAGCACCGTCCTGCCGGCCACGATCCAGGGCCTCGAAGCCGAGATCCGGGCGACCGGCGCGGGCGTCCTCGACGCGCCGGTCTCGGGCAGCGTCACCTTCGCCGGGTCGGGCGGCCTGACGATCATGGTCGGCGGTACGGCAGCCGACCTGGAGCGGGCCAGACCAGTCCTCGAGGCACTCGGCTCACGGGTCATCCACCTCGGCGCGCTGGGGGCGGGAGCGACCGTCAAGCTGGCGGTCAACACGATGATCTACGGCCTGAACGAATCGCTGGCGGAGGCGCTCGTCCTGGCCGAGAAGGCGGGCGTCGATCGCGCCCAGGCCTATGACGTCTTCCGGACCAGTGCCGCGGGCGCGCCGTTCGTCGATTACAAGCGGGCCGCGTTCATGGAACCCGAGACCACCGCCACGGCCTTCGCCCTGGCCCTGGCCGAGAAGGACCTCGGGCTGATCCTCGAGCTGGCCCAGACCGTCGGCGCCGAGATGCCCCAGGCACGCACGAACCTCGATCTCGTCCGCCGGGCGGCTGCGGCCGATCCTGGGCGGGACATCGCCTCGGTCGCCACGTACCTGCGGGCCGCCAACTCCGGTGGAGGGAGCGGATGACCTAGTCCCGGTTCGCAGCCCGGCGCCCGAGGCAGGCGCCGACACCGTCGATCCCCGCCCGAGACAGGGATCCAGGACCCCAGGCAACCGAGCAAACGAGGAGACAGGCATGGCCGATCGACTGCTCATTCGCGGCGGAATCGTTCTGAGCCAGGACCCGACCATCGGCGAGCTGCCCAACGCCGACGTCCTGATCGAGGACGACAGGATCAAGGCTGTCGGACCGAACCTGAGCGCCGACGGGGCGCGGGTGATCGAAGCCAAGGGCGACATCGTCATCCCGGGCTTCATCGACACCCATCGCCACACCTGGGAGACGTCGATCCGGACGTGCGCCCCGGACTTCGCCCTGATCACCTACTTCGGCAACATCCTGGACAAGTTCGCGCCCCACTACCGGCCGGACGATGTCTTCGCAGCCAACCAGTGGGGCTCGCTCGAGTGCCTGAACGCGGGCATCACGACCCTCGTCGACTGGTCGCACATCATGAATACGCCGGCCCATGCCGATGAGGCGATCCGCGGCCTGCAGGCCACGGGCATCCGCTCGGTCTTCGCCTACGGCTTCCCGAACACGTCGCTCCAGGACTGGTGGTTCGGGCCCGACTACGCGGGCAGCATCCTGACCAGCGACGGTGCCGAGGCTCGCCGGATCAAGGCCCAGTACTTCAACTCGGATGCCGGCCGGATCACCATGTCGCTGGCCACCCGCGGGCCCGGCTTCTGCAAGCCGAATGTCGTCAAGCACGACTGGGAGCTGGCCAAGGAGCTGGACATCCTGATCACGGTCCACGTGGCGATGGACCGCTTCGGCTACACCAAGCTGCAGGTCAAGGCCCTGCGCGACATGAACCTGCTGTACCCGGGCACGACCTACGTCCACGGCTCCCATTTCACCGACGAGGAGTGGGGCCTGGTCCGCGAGTCGGGCGGCAACGTGTCGTTCGCCCCGCAGATCGAGATCCAGATGGGCCACGGCTGGGCCCCCGCGGTGACGGCGATGGCCTACGACGTGCCGATCGGGCTGTCGTCCGATGTCGCGACGACGGCCTCGTCCGACCAGTTCACCCAGATGCACGCGATCTTCGGCTCCGAGCGGGGCCGCAAGCACCAGGAGGCGTGGGACGCCGACCTGGACGGGCTGCAGGCGTCGCCCGGCCTGATCACCGCCCGGCAGGTCCTCCACTGGGCCACCCTGGGGGGCGCCCATGTGGCCGGGATCGCCGACCGGACGGGTTCGCTGACCCCCGGCAAGAAGGCCGACGTGGTGATCATCGACGGCGGGGCCGTCAACGTGGCGCCGGTCATCGATGCGGTCGCGGCCGTGGTCTGCGCGGCGGATGTCTCGAACGTCAAGACCGTCATCGTCGACGGGGAGATCGTCAAGGACGACTTCAAGCTGAGGGCGTCACTGGGCGGCCCGCGCAAGGCCGTCGAATCGTCGCGGGACTACCTCGTCGAGAAGTTCGGCGAGCCCGAGCCGGGCTGGCTGCCGCGGGCCTAGCCGTTCCGGGCAGGTCACTTGGCGGCGGGCCGGCGCGGCCCGCTTGCCGGGACCTGCGTCGACAAATTCCGGCAGGAGCCGGGCGATGGTCGAGATCCCCATGACTCGGCGCTTGCCGGGCCGCGCCTCGCCGTGCATTACGCACCGGATTTGGAGCCCAGGCTCCGGTGTACGGCCCGAATCCGGAGGTCCGCCGACCATTCGGCCGCCCCTGGCGGAATCTGACAACGGCGCGACCGATGACATGCGCAGTGGCCAGCGGATCACCGAGCGCAAGAAGCACGCAACGTTGCCCAGTCAACGACCTCTGGTACCCTCACGAGGACGCAACGCAAGCAGCGACAGGGGTACCCGATGCAGGTCAGCGAAGGCGAGCTCGGCTGGAACGCGAAGATCATCGAGAACTTCCGCGAGCACGGCGGGCGGGTGACCATGCCCCCCTTCCAGGATTCCCACCTGCTCCTC
>DATGGC010000113.1:0-7768 GCA_035308745.1 Candidatus Limnocylindrales bacterium
CGATTCGGGGAAAGCGCAGCGAGAAGCCCGAGTTGTGGCGGTTCGACCGGACGATCACGTCGAACGCGACCTCGACCACGACACTCGGCTCGACGGTCCGGTAGCGGCCGAAGCGGGCCAGGGTATGGGCCTCGAACCAGGCGGTCATCTCGGCGATCTCGGCGTCGGTCAGGCCGGTATAGGCCTTGCCGATCGTGACCAGGCGGTCGCGCGCCTCGTCGCGTACGGCGAAGGTGTAGTCGGACAGGACGCCGTGGCGCTTGCCGTGGCCGAGCTCGACGCCGACGACGACGCAGTCGAGGGTGGCCAGGGCCTTCTTCATCTTCAGCCAGCCCAGGCCCCGCCGGCCGGGCGAGTAGGCGCTGCCCGGGTCCTTGACCATCAGGCCTTCGTTGCGCCGCAGGCGGGCCTGGGCAAAGGCATCTTCGAGCTCGGCCGCCGAATCGACCGAGACGAGATGCGACAGGGCGAACGAGCCGCCCGAATCGGCCAGCGGCAGGCCCAGCCCCTCGAGCCGTCGGCGACGCTCGGACAGGGGCCGCTCGAGGAGCGTCTCGGCCAGACGGCCGGCGCCGCTGGCGGCCGGATCGGCCAGGGCCAGGAGGTCGAAGGCGACGTAGACCACGGGCACCTCGGCCCGGATCGCCGCCGAGGGCGCCTTCCGGCCGAGGCGCTTCTGGAGGGCCACGAAGGGCATCACCGCGCCGTCGCGATAGGCCAGGATCTCGCCGTCGAGGATCCCCGTCCAGGCCAGGTCACGGGCACCGGCGACGACTTCGGGAAACTGGCCGGTGATGTCATGCAGGTCGCGGCTGTACAGCCGGACTTCGCGCCCGGCCCGGTGGAGCTGGGCCCGGATTCCGTCGTACTTGTCCTCGACCCAGGCCGTCGGCCCGAGCCGTCCGATGATCTCGTCGGCATCCTCGGCCGGCGAGGCGAGCATGAACTTGAGCGGGTGGAAGAGCGCGATCTCGGCGCTTGCCAGGCGATCCTCGCGGGCCAGGACGGCCGTCCGGCCCAGGTCGCCGGTGAGCATCCCGGCGCGCTTGACCTCGCCGATCGGGCGGCCGAAGGCCTCGGCCAGGGCCGCCTCGAGGAGCCCCTCGCCGAGGCCGATCCGGAGCTCGCCGGTCAGGATCTTGACCACGTAGCAGGCCGTCGCCGGATCGCAGCGACCCAGGAGCGCCGCGAAGCGGTCGGCCTTGGCCTGCGAGCCGGATGCCGTCTCGATCGCGGCGTAGGCATCGGCGACATCGGCCAGGGTCGGCGGCTTGACCGCCGGCTCGGGGATCCCGGCCGCTCGCCGGGCGTCGACCGCCTGGGCCATCACGTCGGCCACCGCGAGGCCCAGGTCGGAGGTCCGGTCGTAGGCATCCCCGAGGGCATCCGGCGGCACGTCGGCCAGGCCCGCCACGGCGCCCGAGATCGCCGCCCAGCCGAGTCCGGTCGTCCGCCCGTCGACCTCGGCGAACGGCCGGCCGGCGAAGAAGACGGCCGCCACCGGCAGCTGCTCGACGTCCAACGTGCGCAGGTACTCGGCCAGCAGGTGGGTCTTCACGGAGGTTCGCGTCGTGGCCGAGACCCGCTCGGCGACCTCGCTCCAGCGGCGCATGGCGGGGATGGTATACCGTCCGGGTCGATGCTCCACCGCAGCTGGTTCCCGGACCGATTGACGGGCGACCGGGTCGTCCTGAAGCGGCACGTCCCGGGCAACCTGGCGGCGTTCATGCGCTGGTACGCCGATCCCGAGGTCTCCCGGCTGACCCGCTACCAGGAAGGGCCGATGGCCCGCCCGGAGATCGAGCGCTTCTTCCAGGCCCGGGTCCTGGGCACCGATTCGCTGGCCATGGCGATCCACGAGAAGGTGTCCGACCGGCTGCTTGGCACATGCGCCTTCAGCCAGCTCGACGGCGAGAACGGCTCGGCGCTCTTCCACATCACGATCGGCGAGAAGGACGCCTGGGGCAAGGGCTTCGGCACCGAGGCGACCCGGCTGATGCTCGAGCACGCCTTCGAGCGCCTCCGCCTGCACCGGATCGGGCTGAGCGTCTTTGCCTTCAACGAGCGCGCGATCCGCTCCTACCGGCGGGCCGGCTTCGTGATCGAGGGTCGTGCCCGGGAGGCGATCCGGCGCGACGGCCGCTGGTGGGACGAGGTCGAGATGAGCATCCTCGACAGCGACTGGCGGGCGCTCAACGCCCAGGTCCCGGCGGCCATCGTGCCGGTCGCCCCGGGCTCCGACGACGGCTCGGACGCACCACTGACCGATCCAGCCACCGGCCGTCCGGTCGACGCCCCGACGATCCAGCGGATCGGCTGAGCAGCGATCGTGGCGGGCCGATTGGTGGCGAGCTGAGCGTGGCCAGCAGCGGACCCGCGGCGGACGCGGCACGGGCGGCGTTCCGGGCGGAGATGGAGGCCAAAGGCCACGCCGTCGACAACGCCCGGACGGCAGCCATGGGTCTCGAGGCGGCGTTCACCGCCGGCACGCTCCAGCGCACGCCGCTCCTGGACCAGATGCTGGGCGACCTGGCGGTGGCCCTGGAGCAGGACGACGGCCAGAAGCTTGGCGGCAAGAGCGCCGAGGCGGCCCGCTTCATCCTGCGCGCCATCTCGCGCGAGCTGGACAACGCCTGAGCCCTCGTTCCGCGGCGGGCTCGACGTTCGGTGATTGACTCGGGGGTTCGCGCCCGCCCGGTGGATGAGCAAGGCCACGTAGCCTGGGCTCAGGTCGCGCGGCTGAATCGGCGATACTGGGCATCCCCCCAGACGCCCAGCGGAGAACCGACCCGATGACCGACCTCAAGCTCGGAATCCTGCCCTGGAGCCAGGCGACCAGCTGGCCCGAGATGCTCGAGACGGCCCAGCGCATCGATGCCCTCGGCTACGACAGCATCTGGGCCTGGGACCACCTGTACGCGATCTTCGGTGACCCGTACCAGCCGATCTTCGAGGGCTGGTCGACGCTGGCCGCCTGGGCGATGGCCACCAAACGGACCCGCCTTGGGCTGCTGGTCGGCGCCAACACGTTCCGCAACCCTGGCCTGGTGGCCAAGAATGCCGCGACCCTCGATCACATCAGCAACGGCCGGGCGATCCTGGGCATCGGCGGCGCCTGGATGGAGCCCGAGCACACCGCCCACGGGATCGACTTCGGGTCGGGCTTCGGGCAGCGCCTCGACTGGCTCGACGAAGCCGTCGGTGCGATCCGGCCGCTGCTCGACGGCAAGACCGTCACCAGCGCGCCGGGCGGCCACTACAACTTCAACGACCTGCGCCACCACCCGGTCCCGATCCAGGGCCACCTGCCGATCATGATCGGCGGCAGCGGCGAGAAGAAGACCCTGCGCACGATTGCCAAGTACGCCGACCAGTGGAATGCGATGGGCACGCCCGAGTTCATCGCCCACAAGGTCGAG
Organism: Candidatus Limnocylindrales bacterium; assembly: GCA_035308745.1. GTDB lineage: Bacteria > Chloroflexota > Limnocylindria > Limnocylindrales > CSP1-4 > Palsa-1033. The sequence continues at coordinate 3,420 of DATGGC010000113.1, forward strand.
GTCCTCCAGGGCCATTGCGACGCCGTCGGCCGGGACATCTCCGAGATCGAGTTCACCCTCGGGGTCAAGCTCACGATCCGCGACAGCCAGGCCGAGGCCGAGCGAGTGATGCATGCGGCGCTCGAGCACAATCGGACGCCCTGGTCGGACGTCGAGGACGACGACACGTTCTGGTGCGGGACGCCGGCCCAGATCGCCGACCGGCTGCGACCATACCTGGACCTCGGCTTCCACACGATCCTGTCGGAGCAGCCGGCGCCGTTCGACGTCGAGACGATCGAGCGGTTCATCGGCGAGGTCAAGCCGCTCCTCGGCTAGCGTCACGGGAGCGCCGACGATGCCGCCCGCGATCGCCTTCGGGATTACCCTCTGGAGCCAGGCTTCGAGCTGGCCCGAGACGCTGGCCGCCGGGCAGCGCGTTGACGCCCTGGGCTACGACCACCTCTGGACCTGGGATCACCTGTATGCGATCTACGGCGATCCCGACCAGGCGATCTTCGAGGGCTGGTCGGTGCTCGCGGCCCTGGCGGCGGCCACGCGCCGGGTCCGGATCGGGCCGCTGGTTGTCGCCAACACGACCCGCAACCCGGGCCTGATCGCGAAGTGTGCCGCGACGCTCGACCACATCAGCAACGGCCGGGCGATCCTGGGCCTGGGCGCCGGCTGGAACCCGGTCGAGCACCTCGCCCACGGCATCGACTTCGGGGCGACGGTCGGCCAACGCCTCGACTGGCTCGACGAGGCCGTGCCCGCGATTCGGGGGCTGCTGGACGGCAAGACCGTCACCAGCGCGACGGGCGCCCACTACCGCTTCAACGAGCTTCGCCACCAGCCGGCCCCGATCCAGGCGCACCTGCCGATCCTGATCGGGGGCGGCGGCGAGAAGAAGACCCTGCGCATGGTCGCCCGCTACGCCGACCTGTGGAACGTGGATGGCACGCCCGAGCAGCTGGCCCACAAGCTCGAGGTGCTCCGCGGTCATTGCGACGCCGTGGGCCGGGACGTCGGCGAGATCGAGCTGACGATGTCGATCACGCTCACGATCCGGGATCGGGCGGCAGACGCCCGGCGCGTGGCGGGCGAGCTGCTGGCCCACAACCAGACACCGTGGTCGAGGGTTGAGAACAGCCCGTCGTTCATGTACGGCTCACCGGCCGAGATCGCCGACCGGCTGGGCCCGTATGTCGAGCTCGGCTTCCGGACCCTGATCGCCGAGCAGCCCGCGCCGTGCGACGTCGAAACCCTCGAGCGGTTCATCGGCGAGGTCGGGCCCCAGCTGGGCAGCCGGGCACAATAGGCCGATGACCAGCGAGCGCGTCCCGGGCGCGACCGTCGAGTTCGAGCATGTCAGCAAGGTCTACGGGCCGGCCCCGGTGAAGCGCGGCTCGGTTCCGACTCCGGGCGCGGTCAACGACCTGTCGCTGGCGATCCCGGCCGGGGCGATCTGCGTCCTGGTCGGGCCATCCGGCTGCGGCAAGACCACGTCGCTCAAGATGGTCAACCGGCTCATCGAGCCGACGTCGGGCCGGATCTTGCTGGGCGGCGTCGATGCGGCCACGCGCGAGGTGACCGACCTCCGGCGCGGGATCGGTTACGTGATCCAGCAGACCGGTCTCTTCCCCCACCAGACGATCGTCGAGAACGTGGGCACGGTGCCTCGCCTCCTGGGCTGGCCGGCCGCCCGGATCAAGGAGCGCTCCGAGGAGCTCCTCGGCCTCGTCGGCCTCGACCCGGCGAAGTACGCCGGCCGCTTCCCGAGCCAGCTGTCAGGAGGCGAGCGGCAGCGGGTCGGCGTGGCCCGGGCCCTGGCCGCGGATCCCCCGATCATGCTCATGGACGAGCCCTTCGGCGCCGTCGACCCGATCGTCCGCGAGCGGCTCCAGGACGAATTCCTGCGTCTCCAGGAAGACCTGGCCAAGACGATCCTGTTCGTCACCCACGACATCGACGAGGCGATCAAGATGGGCGACCTCGTCGCCGTCTTCCAGCAGGGCGGCAAGGTCGCCCAGTTCGGGACGCCGACCGAGCTGCTGGCCAGCCCGGCGTCCGACTTCGTGGCCCGTTTCGTGGGCGCCGACCGGGGCCTGAAGCGGCTCTCGCTCAGCCGGATCCGCGACATTGAGCTCCAGCCGGCGGTCACCGGCCGAATCGGCGAGCCGGCCGCGGAGGCCCGCAGGCGCGCCCTGGCCGACCCGCTGCCCTACCTCCTCCTGGTCGACGCCGGGGGCCGGCCGATGGGCTGGCTGCGCGATGTCGAGATCGAGGGCGACGGCGTCCTGACCGAGGCGATGGCGATCCCGATGTCGCCGCTCCTGTCACCCGAGACCACCCTCAAGGACGCCCTGTCGATGATGCTCGACGCCGATGTCCATACCGGGATCGTCGTCGACCGCGCCGGGGCGGTGACCGGCCTGGTCACGACCGACGTGATCGGCGGCTTCCTGCGCCAGCCCGTTCGAGCCGCGGCTGACCTGTGATCGACTGGGGCTGGGTCGGCGATCACCTGGGCGCCCTGCTCAGCCGGACGATCCAGCACGTCGAGCTGGCGGCGATCGCAGTCGCGTTCGGCTTCGCCATCAGCTTCGGGCTGGCCCTGCTGGTGATCGCCTATCGGCGCACGTTCCCGGTGATCAGCGGGATCGCCGGGATCCTGTACACGATCCCCAGCCTGGCCGTCTTCGCCGCCCTGGTCTCGATCACCGGACTGACGATCTACACGGCCGAGCTGCCGTTGATCATGTACACCCTGGTCATCCTGGTCCGGAACATCGTGGCCGGCTTCGATTCGGTGCCGCGCGACGTCCTGGAAGCGGCCGACGGGATGGGCTATGACCGGCGCGAGCGATTCCAACGGATCGTCCTGCCCTTGTCGGTGCCCCTGATGGTCGCCGGCCTGCGCCTGGCGAGCGTCTCGTCGATCGGGCTGGTGACGATCACGGCCACCCTTGGAGCCTCGTTCGGCGGGCTGGGCTTCTTCATCTTCGAGGGCTACCACCGCGAGTTCCCGACCGAGATCCTGGCCGGCGCGGTGCCCTCGATCGTGCTGGCGATCGTGGTCGACCTGGCCTTCGTCCGGCTCCAGCGGCGACTCACGCCATGGGCCGGAGACCTGACGATCCGGCGGCCCATGGACGAACGCCGGACGCTCTTCGGATGATCGACTGGCTGCTCGACCCGGCCCACTGGTCGGGACCAAACGGGATCCCGATCCGGCTGCTCGAACACGTCGAGATCTCGGCCGTCTCGCTCCTGCTCGCCGCGCTGATCGCGCTGCCCGTCGGGGTCTGGATCGGCCACACCGGCCGGTTTGCCACGCTGGCCGTCAATCTGGCCAACATCGGCCGGGCGATCCCGTCGCTGGCGGCCATCGGGGTCATCGCCCCGATCACCCAGGCCTTCGACCCCGAGCTGGGCTTCAAGGTCTACCCGACCCTCTTCGCGATGATCATCCTGGCCATCCCGCCGATCCTGGTGAACACCTACGCCGGCGTGTCGGGGGTCGATCGAGAGCTGGTCGAGGCCGCCCGCGGGATGGGCTTCCGGGAACGCCAGATCCTGCTCCGGATCGAGGTCCCGATCGCCCTGCCGGTGATCGCGGCCGGCCTCCGCTCGGCCACGGTCCAGGTGATTGCCACGGCCACCCTGGGCGCCCTGTTCGGATTCGGCGGGCTGGGCCGCTACCTGGTCGACGGCGTCGCCCAGAACGACGACGGCCAGATCTTCGGCGGCGTCTTCCTGGTCGCCGCCCTCGCCCTGCTGGCGGAAGGCGGTTTCGCCCTGCTCCAGCGAGTGCTCACCTCGCCCGGCCTGCGGCTGGCCCAATCATCCGAGCAGCAACCGGCGGCGTAACCCCCTCGGGGCCGTATATGACGGCTTCTGCCGACTTCGCTGGTATAGTCGGCCGGCCAAGTCGCCACCCCCAAGAGTGGCGCGAACATGGAGGAGGCATACCCACATGCGGCTAAACCGCGCGCTGGCCCTCGGGGCGACGCTGCTGGTGCTGATGAGCGCCTGCACGTCGGGAGGGGGCAGCAGCAAGCCCACGATCAAGATCGGTTCAGACGGCTTCTACGAATCCAACCTGATGGCGGAGATCTACGCCCAGGATCTGGAGGCCAACGGCTACACCGTTGACCGGACCGGCATGGCCATCGGCGCCCGAAAGGTGTCGGCGGCGGCCCTCGAAAGCGGCCAGATCGACCTGAAGCCCGAGTACATCGGCAGCGGCCTGGCGTACTACGAGCCCGGCAAGCAGACCGGCGACCCGGCCGCCAACGAGGCTGCGTTGCAGGCGGTCATGGCCACCAAGGGCGGCGGCGTGACGGTCCTCAATTACACTCCGGCGCAGG
>DATGGC010000114.1:0-15048 GCA_035308745.1 Candidatus Limnocylindrales bacterium
GGTGGGCCTGGCCCTGTTCCTGTCCGAGGTTGCCCCGGCCTGGGCCCGGACCCTGGTCCAACCGGCACTGGAGATCTTCGTGGGCATCCCCAGCGTGGTCTGGGGCTGGCTGGGGATCACGATCCTGGTGCCGTTCCTCAGCCACCAGCTCGGCTTCCTCGGCTTCACCGTTGGCTTCAGCTGGTTCGCCGGCTCGCTGGTCCTCTCGATCATGATCCTGCCCACGATCACCACGATCACCTTCGACGCCTTCCGAGCCGTGCCCCAGGAGCTGCGCACCGGCTCGCTCGCCCTGGGCACGACCCGCTGGCAAATGATCCGGCACATCCTCCTGCCGGCGGCCCGAGCAGGCACGCTGACCGCAGTCGTGCTGGGCCTCGCCCGGGCGGCTGGGGAGGCGCTGGCCGTTCAGATGGTCATCGGCAACCGGCCGACGATGCCCACCAGCCTGACTCAGCCGATGACCACCCTGACCAGCCAGATCACCCTGGACATGGGCAACACCGTCTTCGGTGCGCCGGACAATAACGTGCTCTGGACGATGGGCCTGGTCCTGTTGCTGATCTCGATGACCGCGGTGCTCCTGATCCGCCTCCTGAACCGATCGGCGAAGAAACGGTGACCGCCAGCCAGTCCTCGGGCAAGCTCCGGGCTGCTTCGGGCCGGAGCGTGGCGGCCGACAAGGCCGCGACCGTGGTCCTGTGGGGCCTGGGTGGCTTCGTCCTGCTCCTCCTGGGCCTGATCATCCTGCACTTCGTGATCGCCTCGGTCGGGGTGATGTCACTCTCGTTCATCTTTGGTGACCCGAGCGAGTCCGCCGTGGGTGGGGTTGGCCCGCTCCTGTTCAATTCGGTGTACATGCTCGTCCTGGCGATGCTGATCGCCGTCCCGCTGGGCCTCCTGGCGGGGATCTACATGTCCGAGTACGCGGCCGACAATCGAGTGACGGCCACAATCCGCTTTGCCGAAGAGGCGATCAGCTCGGTGCCCTCGATCGTGGTCGGCCTGTTCGGCCTGATCGCCTTCGTCAACCTGACCCACTGGGGGTTCACGGCCCTCGCCGGCGTGCTGGCCCTGACCTTGTTCAACCTGCCCCTGATGGCCCGCCTGAGCGAGCAGGCCCTGCAAGCGGTCCCGCAGGAGGAGCGCAGCGCGAGCCTGGCCCTGGGTGCGACCAAATGGCAGACGATCCGCCACGTCGTCGTGCCCCTGGCGATCCCGGGCATCGTGACTGGGATCATCCTGACCGCCGGCCGCGTCTTCGGCGAGGCGGCGGTGTTGCTCTTCACGGCCGGAGTTGGGACCCCGATCCATTACAACTTCTTCAACCTCAATGTCTTTGACGACAGCTCGCCCTGGAGCCCGTTCCGGCACACGGCCACGACCCTCTCGGTCTACATCTGGAAGACGAACTCGGAGGGCACCCATGCCGCCCAGATCAGCCAGCAAATCGGCGACGGCGCTTCCGCGCTGCTGCTGGCCACCGTCCTGATCTTCAACCTCGGGTCGCGCTTCCTGGGCCGGATCCTCACTCGCCGCCTGACGGCCGCATGAACAGCGGAGATGACATGACCACCAAGACGTCCGACGACGAGACCCTCACGGAGGCGATCTCCGCGGAGCCGGCTGCCCTGCCACCGCGGATCGTGGTCGCCGAAGCCAGCGCACCGGCGGCGCCCGCGAGAGCCGGTGGGACGCCCAAGGTCGGCGCCGAGAACGTCAATATCTTCTACGGCGCCCGGCTGGCAGTCCGCGACGTCACGCTCGAGGTGCCCGAGAAGTCGATCCTGGCCCTGATCGGGCCGTCGGGCAGCGGCAAGAGCACCTTCCTGCGCTGCTTCAACCGGATGAACGACCTGATCCCCGGCGCCCGGGTGACCGGCCATGTCCGGCTCGACGGCGAGGGCCTGATGGACGCCGACGTGAGCGTGGTCGAGCTCCGCCGCCGAGTGGGCATGGTCTTCCAGCGCCCGAACCCGTTCCCGATGTCCATCTACGACAACGTGGCCTACGGTCCGCGCCGGCGGGGCGCCTCGGACAAGGCGGCCATGGAAGCGCTCGTCGAGCGCAGCCTGACCCGTGCCGCGCTGTGGGACGAGGTCAAGGACGACCTGCACAAGAAATCGGGCCTGTCGCTGTCCGGTGGTCAGCAGCAGCGCCTGTGCATCGCCCGGGTCCTGGCCACAGAGCCCGAGGTGATCCTGATGGACGAGCCGGCCTCGGCCCTCGACCCGGTTTCGACGCTGCGCGTCGAGGAGCTGATGCGCGAGCTGCGCGAGAGCTACACGATCATCATCGTCACCCACAACATGCAGCAGGCCGCCCGGGTCAGCGACCGGACGGCGTTCTTCAACATGGGCGAAGATCGGGCCGGGTACCTGGTCGAGCTGGGCGAGACCCGAACGATCTTCACGAACCCCAAGAACCAGCTGACCGAGGACTACGTGTCCGGGCGGTTCGGTTGAGCCCCGAGGAGACAGTCATGGCGGACCAGATCGACGAGATCCTCGAGGGCGCCTCGGCGAACGGCTCGCCGACGAGCACCCAGCCGCACCCGTCGCGGGAGGGGCTTGACCGGGAGCTGCGCGAGATCAAGGACAACATCCTGCGCATGGGGGCAATGGTCGAGGAGCAGATCCGGGCTTCGCTGGAAGCCCTGGTCCAACACGATGCCGATGCCGCCCTGGCCGTGATCAAGGGCGACGGCCGGATCAACGAGATGCAGCGCAAGCTGACCACGATGGTCGCCACCACGATCGCGACCCAGGCGCCGGTGGCCCGGGACCTGCGCTTCCTGATCGCCCTCGATCACGTCTCCTACGAGCTCGAGCGGATGGGCGACCATGCCGGGTCGGTGGCCAAGCAGGCCCGCAAGCTGGCGCCCGAGCCGCCGCTCAAGAACTACGTCGACCTGCCTGAGATCGGTGAACGGGCGGCCCAGCAGGTGCACGGCATCCTGCGTGCGCTGGTCGACATCGACGAGGCGGCGGCCCGCGAGGTGGCCAAGGGCGACGACCTGATCGACGACCTGTACCACCGGACGTTCGATGCGGTCCTCGAGCTGATGCGGGCCGATCCGATCAACGTCGATCGGGGCGCCCGGATCCTGTTCGCTGCCCATTACCTCGAGCGGATCGGCGACCGGGTCACGAACATCGCCGAGGACGTCGTCTTCCTGGCCACCGGCGAGATCGAAGACCTCAACCCCTAGCCGCGCTCCGGCCGAGGCCTCAGGCCGGGGCGACGAGCTCGGGCGGGATCAGGAAGACGAGGACGCCCGTCCCCGGCTCGAGCCCGGGACCGATGTCGATCCGGGCGAAGGCGCCCTTGCGCATCGGGATGTCCGCGGCGCCGGCGAGGCTGGTGACGAGCTCGCTGAAGTCCGGGTCGTGGCCGACGAGGATCGGCCGGTCGGGCAGGCCGTGATCGCGCAGGAGCGCCGCCAGGCCGGGGCCGCTCAGTCCGCCACCGAGCCGCTCGTCGATCTCGACCCCCAGGCCCAGCCGCTCGCCCACCAGCTCGGCCGTCTGTCGGGCACGCACCAGCGGGGAGCTCAGCAGGAGGTCGAAGCGCAGTCCCAGCGAATCGAGGTGGCGCCCCAGCGATTCGGCCTGGCGCCGGCCGCGGGCGGATAGTGGCCGCAGCTCGTCGGGGCCGCGCCACTTGGCGGGATCGCCGGCATGGGCGTGGCGCAGGAGATGGAGCTGGACCTCCGAGCTGGACATGGATCGAGGATAGAGGACAATCCGGCGGATGACGCGCGGCGGATGGAGGATCGCGGCCCTGGGCCTGGCCGCGGTCCTGCTCGCCCTGGGCTGCACCAGCGGCCAGGCGACGCCGCCGCCTGACGACCGCGGCCCGACCGGGATCGTCGCCCTGCTCCTGCCCGACAAGGACGCGACCCGCTATGAATCCTCCGACGCCCCCGCCTTCGAGGCCGAGCTCGGCAAGGTCTGCCCGAATGCCACGGTCGACGAGCAGAACGCCGAGGGCAGCGGGCCGATGCAGCAGCTCCAGGTCGAGGCCGAGATCGCCAAGGGCGCCCGGGTCGTGGTCCTGGATGCCGTGGACGGCTCGGCGATGGGCTCGGTCGTCAGCGATGCCAGCGCCCGTTCGGTCAAGGTGATCAGCTACGACCGGCTGCTGACAGCGGCCGGCTCGAAGCCCGATGCCTTCGTCGGCTACGACGCCGAGCAGGCCGGCGTGCTCCAGGGCCGGGCCCTCCTGGCTCGCCTGGCCGCCGCCGCCCATGCGCCCGCCCGGGTCGTCTGGATCACGGCGCCCAGCGCGGACCCCGCCTCAGCCCTCCTCCAGCGCGGCGCGCACTCGGTCCTGGCCGCCAAGGTCGACATCGTCGACCAGGCATCGGTGGCCGGTCAGGAACCGAAGGCGGCCCAGGCGATCATGGCCGCCTCGATCGCCCGGGTCGGATCTAACGGCTATGACGGGGTCTATGCCGCCACCGACGGCGTCGCCGCGGGCGCCGTGGCGGCCGAGCGAGCCGCCGGCATCGATCCCGCCTCGAGGCCGATCAGCGGTGGCGGCAGCGAGCTCGACGCGATCCAACGGCTCCTCGCGGGCAGCCAGGCGATGACGATCTACGACCCGGTCCGACCTGAGGCGGTCAAGGCGGCGGACCTGGCCTGCGCGGCCCTGGCCGGCAAGGCGCTGCCAGTCCAGCCGACGATCAACAACGGCACGGCCGACATACCGGCGATTCTCCTGGCGCCCAGCGCCGTGACCCGTGACGGTCGTCCCAGCGGAACGGTCTCGATCGAGGCGTCGGTCGTCCGGGACCACCTGTTCGGCACCGACACCGTGGCCCAGATCTGCACCCCGGAGCTCGCGGCGAGCTGCGCGGCGGCGGGCATCAAGTAGGTCTGCTCGCCCTCAGGCGCGGTGGAAGGTGGGGCTGAGGGCGGGGTACAGCTCGCGGTAGATCGCATGCAGCTGGGCATAGCGCGCGAGCTCGCGGCTGGGCTCGGCGGTCGGCGTCGCGTGGACCAGCTCGGTCGTCGCCGCCTCGACGTCGGGATACCAGCCCTGCCCGACCGCTGCCAGGAGCCCGGCGCCATAGGCGGCACCCTCCGTCGTGTCCACCGTGGCGATCTCCGCGTCCAGGACATCGGCCAGGATCTGGCGCCAGAGCGGGCTGGCCGTGCCCCCGCCCGAGGCCCGGATCTGATTCGGCGCGCTGAGCCCGGCCGCGCGCATCAGGTCGAGGCCATCGCGCAGGCCGAAGGCGACCCCCTCGAGGACGGCCCGGGTCAGATGGCGCCGGTCGTGGCTGAGGGTGAGCCCGACGAAGGCGCCCCGGGCCAGGGGATCGGGATGGGGGCTGCGTTCGCCGGACAGGTAGGGCAGGAAGAGCAGGCCACCGGCGCCGGCCGGAACCTCGGCGGCCGCTTCGGCCAGCTCGCCGAACTCGACGCCCGGCGCGATCGTATCCCGGAACCAGCGCAGGCTGCCCGCAGCGGAGAGCATCACCGACATGAAATGCCAGCGGCCGGGCAGGGCATGGCAGAAGGCGTGGACCCGACCCAGCGAGTCGAAGATCGGCCGGTCGGTGGGGGCAAAGACGACCCCCGAGGTGCCCAGCGACAGGGCCATCGTGCCCGGGGCGACGACGCCGACCCCGACCGCGTTGGCCGCCTGGTCGCCGCCGCCGGCCACGACCGGCGTCCCCGGCCGGAGTCCGGTCGCCGCGCTGGCCGCGGCCGAGATCGAGCCAGTCACGGCCGGGCCCTCGAACACCGGTGGCAACCAGCCTGGATCGATGCCCAGGGCGGCGACGACCTCGCTCGACCAGGTCCGGCGGGCCAGGTCGAAGAGCAGCGTTCCGGCGCCGTCGGCGGCATCCACCGCGTGGTCGCCGGTCAGCCGCAGGCGGACATAGTCCTTGGGCAGCAGGACGTGGGCGATCCGGGCCCAGACCTCGGGCTCGTGATCCCGGACCCAGACCAGCTTGGGAGCGGTGAAGCCGGTCAGGGCATCGTTGCCGGTGATCTCGATCAGTCGCCGGGCGCCGACGGCCTGCCGGATCAGCTCGCATTCGGGACCGGTCCGCTGGTCGTTCCAGAGGATCGCCGGTCGGAGCACCTCGTCGGCCCGATCGAGCAGGACGGCGCCGTGCATCTGGCCAGTCAGTCCGACTGCAGCGACCTCGGCTGGCACGACGCCGGGGCTGGCGAGGACCGCCCGGATGGCGGCCTGGGCGGCCGTCCACCACAGGGCCGGTGCCTGCTCGCTCCACAGCGGCCGGGGCGTCTCGAACTCGTACTCGGAGGCACCGGTCGCGTGAACACGCCCCGCTTCGTCGATCAGGACGGCCTTGGTGGCCGTCGTCGAGACATCGATGCCCAGGACGAAGGCCATGACCTCAGCGCCGGTTGGCGGCCCAGATCTGGCGGTTGACCACGTTCTCCAGGAGCTCCTGGCGGCCCGAGACGGGCTTGGGGTCGATCACGCCCGTGACGACCCGTTCCGACAAGGTGGCCAGGGGCACGTCGCCGGCCAGGATCGAGCGGCCGAGGTCGCCGGACCAGCCGGCGTAGCGAGCCGCACGCAGGCGCTCGAGCTCGCCCGACTCGATCATTCCGGCCGCGACCAGGAGCGACTGGGCGAGGGTGTCGATGCCGCCGATATGGGCATGGAACAGGTCATCGTGGTCCATGCTCTGGCGGCGCAGCTTGGTGTCGAAGTTGAAGCCACCGCTGCCCAGGCCACCGGCCCGGATGATCTCGTAGACGGCCAGCGACAGCTCGTCGACCGAGTTGGGGAACTGGTCGGTGTCCCAGCCGTTCTGGTAGTCGCCGCGATTGGCGTCGATGCTGCCGAGCATGCCGTGGGCGATCGCCGTCGCCACCTCGTGCTGGAAGCTATGGCCGGCGAGCGTGGCGTGGTTGACCTCGAGGTTGAGCTTGTACTCGGTTGCCAGGTCATGTCGCTCGAGGAAGCCCAGGACGGTCGCCACGTCGTAGTCGTACTGGTGCTTGGTTGGCTCCTGGGGCTTGGGCTCGATCAGGAGGGCGCCGCTGAAGCCGATCTTGTGCTTGTGCTCGGCGACCAGGTGCAGGAACCGGGCGAGCTGCTCCTCTTCCCGGGCGAGGTCGGTGTTGAGCAGCGTCTCGTAGCCTTCCCGACCGCCCCACAGGACGTAGTTCGCGCCGCCCAGCCGGTGGGTCGCCTCGAGCATCGAGCGGACCTGGGCGCTGGCGAAGGCGAAGACCTCGGGATCCGGGTTGGTCGCGGCGCCGGCCGCGTAGCGCGGATGGCTGAAGAGATTGGCCGTGCCCCACAGCAGGCGCAGCCCGGTCCGCTCCATGTGCCCGGCGATCGAGTCGACGACGGCGTCCAGGTTGGCCTGCGTCTGGGCGAACGTCGATCCTTCGGGCGAGACGTCGCGGTCGTGGAAGCAGAAGAACGGGATTCCCAGCTTGGCCAGGAATTCGAACGCCGCATCGAGCCGGCCCTGGGCCGCGGCCATCGGCTCGGCCCGCGGATCGAGCCAGGGGCGGTCGAAGGTGCCGGATCCGAACACGTCCGAGCCCGGCCAGCTGAAGGAGTGCCACAGGCAGACCGCGATCCGGAGCTGGTCCGCCATCCGCTTGCCGAGGACGAGCCGGTCAGGCTGGTAGACCTTGAACGCCAGTGGATCGTCGGAATCGAGGCCCTTGAACGGGATGGGGCCTTCCACTGCCGGGAAGAAATCAGCCACCGGGACAGCCTCCTTGGGTCGCTAGGAGTCCCGTCGGGCCGGGCCCTCACCGTTCAACGCCTGGAATTTCGAGAGTAACACGGGGTTCGTGCGGCGGACGGCGGACGGCCGCTGGACTCAGTCGTCGTCGGTGCTGAGCGGGAACGGCAGGGCAATCGGGTCGGCGGCCAGCCGGCTGCGGCCCTGGGCGTCGAAGCGATCGAGGCCGAGGCCCGTCACGTCGAGCAGGTCGGTCCGGCCCGCGACCGCCAGGTCCGTCCCCACCCGGGCCACGGCCGGACCCCACATCATGCCGTGGCCACCGGGCGAGGCCACGGTGACGCCCTCGATTCGATCGCCGGCCGGGGTGATCGCCGGTCCCAGGATCGGGTGGTGATCCGGGGTGAAGTCGATCGTCGCGCACCAGGCCTTGCGCAGCCCAAGGCCCCGAACGGCCGGCACGAGCCGTTCCAGGCGACGCTGCATCCGGCGCAGGTACGGCCAGTCGATCTCGCGGGCGGTGCCCGGCTTCTCGTCAGGATTGCTCATCCCGAAGAGCAGGCCCCCTTCCTCGAGCCGCCAATACAGGCCCCGCCCGAGGTCGAAGACCATCGGCTGGCGCTCGATCTCGAAGGCCGGCGATGGCTCGGTGATCGCGATCTGGTGGCGGGCGCCGCCGGCGGCGATGCGCAGGCCGGCCAGCCTGCCCACCGACCGGAGGGTCGGCCCGCCGGTCAGCAGGACCCGCTCCGTCGCGATCGGCCCGCGCGACGTGTCCACGCCGACCACGCGCCCTCGCTCGACGCGCAGCCCCTGGAATGCCGTCCGCTCGCGAAGGTCCACGCCCCGCCGCTGCATCGCCAGCGAGTAGGCCAGGACGTTGCGGGGCGGGTCGATCGCACCGTCGGTGGCCGCATAGCTTCCGCCCCGATGACCGGTCTCGGCCAAGGTCGGATTGACCTCCCGCGCTTCGGCCGCGCTGAGCCAGCCGACATCGAGGCCCGCCTCGCGCTGCATCGAAACCCGCGCCCGGCCCTCGCGCTCGTCCCGGGCGGTGACGGCCAGGATCAGGTAACCGAGCTCGCGGAAGCCTGAATCGGTCCCGTAGCGGGCCTGCTGGCCGCGGTAGAAGTCGATCGTCCAGCGACCGAGGGCCACCGTGGCCGGCGTGCCACCCTGGGCGCGCACGATGCCCGCGGCACGGCTGCTCGCTCCCCCACCGACGAGACCCCGTTCCAGGACCACGACCCGGCGCAGGCCGGCTTCGGCGGCGAACGTCGCGGCCCAGCCGCCGACGGTGCCCGCCCCGACCACGACAAGATCCGCTGTTTCCTGGGCAGCCATGCGTGCGTCCTCCTGTTCAGCCGAGGATAGGAGCCGGGCCGGCCGCCGAGACCGGCTGTCGCGCTGCCCGGTTCAGGGCGCGAACGCGCGGGCCGTCCGACCTAGGGCGCGAACGCACGCCCTTCCAGGCACATCGCGCTGATCCCACTGGCCTCGAGCCGTCGGCTGACCCGCAGGTCGGTGACGGTCCACGCCACGACTTCGAGGTCCGCCGAGCGAGCCCGGGCCAGGCCCGCTGCGTCGATCCCATGCCAGTCGACCGCGATCCCGACACAGCCCAGCTCGCGCGCCTGGCGGATCTCGCCCGGCCGGAGGTGATCGGTGTTCAACCAGCACGGCCACGCCGGGGCGAGGCTGCGAATCCGCTCGAGGGCAGCGATCTCGAACGACGAGATCACGGCGCGCTGGAGATCGGCCCCCCGGCCGGCGGCCAGGACCTCGACCACCGCCCGGCCGAGGTCGGCCTTCAGCTCGACATCAAGGAATGCCCGCCGGGGGACCTGGGCCAGGACCGCGGCCAGGCTCGGCACGCCGTGGCCGGCCAACTCGGCGGCGGTCAGCGTACCGACTTCCGCGAACACGCCCTGGACTCGGGCCAGGGACTCGTCATGGAGGAGGACCGGGATGCCATCGCGCGAGGCTCGGACGTCGAATTCCAGGCCATCGCAATCGGGCACGTCCATCGCCGCGAGCATCGCGGCCAGGCTGTTCTCGGGCTGGCGGCGGTGGTCGCCCCGATGGGCCAGGCGCAGGACGCGCGGCCGCTGGCCCGCCGGCCAGACCTGTCCGGGACGGGCCTCCGTCACCGGCTCGGGCTGCCGATCTGGAGCCTGGCGCTCAGCCCAAAATGGTCGCTCGGATAGAGCCCCAGGTCATCGACCGCCGGCCGGTTGAAGACGACCCGCGCCGACGAGACCGTCGCCGCGCCGCGAATCCAGATGTAATCGAGGCAGCTCGGTTCGCCGTCGGTGTCGATCGCCGGACCCTTCAGGCCCGACGGCCAGGTCACCTCGGGTTCGTGGCCGTTCGCCTCGAACAGCGCGGAGCGAAAGCCAGCCGCCTTGATCCGGGCGTACGCCGGCTCGGCCGGGTCGGCATTGAAATCGCCGACGAGGATCTGAACATCCGTTGGCGGCGCACCGGCCAGCCAATCCAGCACGGCCTGTGCCTGCTGGTCACGGATGGCGTCGTCGGGGACCTCGTGATGGAGGTGGAGGTTGACGAACAGGATCCGGGCTGCGCCGCTGCCGATCACGACCCGCCCTGCCGACCGGCCGTGGCTCAGCTCGAGCCGCTCGTCGCCCGACGTCGCGAGCTCGAGCCGGCTCAGGATCGAATTGCCGTACTCGGGCCGTCCCGCCCAGGCCCGAGTCGCCGCGTAGTGCCCAGCTCCCGCCGCGCCGATCAACCGGTCCTGCTCCAGGACAAAGACGACCTCCTGGAGCCCAAGGACATCGGGCTGGAGCGCGGCGAAGTCAGCGAGCAGGAGCGGCAGGCGCTCCGTCCAGCGATCGGCCAGGTTGCGGATGTTCAGCGTGGCGACGTGGAGCTCGATCATCCCGACGAGCCCTGCGGGTCGGCGATCGGCAGGGCGAATGAGAATGCCGAGCCGCGGCCCTCCTCCGACGCCACCCAGATCCGCCCGCCATGAGCCTCGACCACGTGCCGGGCGATCGACAAGCCCAGCCCCGTCCCGCCACCCCGAACCCGGGCCCGGTCGACCTTGTAGAAGCGCTCGAAGACGCGATCCTGCGAGCCGCGCGGGATGCCGATCCCGTGGTCCTCGACGGTGACCACGACCTCTGGCGGTTGCTCGACGACCCGGATCGTGACCTCGCCTCCGTCGGGGCTGAACTTCACGGCGTTGTGGACCAGGTTGACCATGACCTGCCCGAGTCGCTCCTCGGCGCCGCTGACGAGGGGCACGCCCAGGTTCGGTGTCTCGACCACGAGCTGGACGCCCTGGCGCTCGGCGAACAGGCGCAGGCGATCGGCCGAGGCGACGGCGAGCCGGGCGAGGTCGACCTTGTCGAGCAGGAGCATCGGCCGGCCCGACTCAATCCGGGCCAGGTCGAGCAGCTCGCTCACCATCTGGACGAGATGGCCGGTCTCGACCTCGATCTTGTTGATCCGGTCGCGCATTCGGGCCGGAATCTGCTCGCCGGCCGCTTCGGACTCGCGGACGAGGGTCTCGGCCAGCAAGCTGACGTTGGTCAGCGGCGTCCGCAGCTCGTGCGACAGGTTGTCCACGAACTCGGTCCGGATCCGCTGCAGGCGACGCAGCTCGGAGACGTCCTCCAGGGTCAGCCAGGTGGCTTGGCCGTCGGCCGTCCGACGGGCCCGGACGACAAGCGAGAGCCCCTCGGTCGAGCGCAGGGTGAGCTCGGCGCTGGCGGCGCCGGACTGACCGGCGGTCTCCGCCAGCTCCTCGATCCGTCGGTCGATGAACGCTTCCATCAGGCTCCGCCCGATCAAGCCGCCGGCCGGCCGGCCGGCAAAGACGTGGGCCGCCGGGTTGGCGTAGCGAACGATGAGCTCAGGGTCGAGGCGGATCACCCCGACCGCCAGGCCATCGGCCAGCAGGCGCAGATCGTCGCTCAGTCCGGCCATCGATCACTGCTCGCATGCCTCACGGTCAGAGGATCGCACAGCCGGCGCTGCCCATTGACGGCTGCTCCCGGGCGTCGGATGCTGCCGGTGCGTGGGACGGGCCCAATCCGCTGTCGCGCTCGAGGGAGAGACCAGGCACATGGGAATCTTCGACAAGGCCAGGGAAGCGGCCGAGAAGGCGGCCGATAAGGCGTCGGAGGCCGCCGATCGGGCATCGAACCAGGTCCGCTCCGGCCATGCCGGGGAATCGCTTCGAACGGCCGCCGGGCAGGCCAAGGTCGCCGCCGGCCAGCTCGGCAAGGCCACCAGCGACGCGGTCGGCAGCGCCGCGACGGCCGTCGCCGATCCGACCAACCAGGCCCACGCCAAGGACGCGGCCTCGCGCGGCTTCAAGCGCGCCAAGTCGGGTGTTGCGGGGATGATCGACCGGATCGATCCGGGCCTGCTGGCCGACATCGTGATCAAGGCCACGTCGCTCCAGGAGAAGGCCAACCGGCGGCTGCGCGAGAAGCATTCGCCCTACCGGATCAATGAGATCACGATCACCGCGGGCCTGCCGCCGGATGTCGCGTTCACGATCGGCCGGATCGAGGTCGAGGAGGAGGACGTGCCTGCCGCGACGGAGGCGGCCGACGAGCGGGCCGATGCCGCGGCTGACAAGCCGGGCGCGGTCCTCGACTCGACCGGACTCGGCTTCATCGAGCCCGATGACGACGATCCCGACGACCTGGCCGAGGCCACGGCGATACCTCAATCTGGCGCTCCAGAAGTCGGCGTGGCGATGATGGATCCCGGCGCGATCACGGCCGGCGAGGCCCCGAGCGCGGTCACTGGCTAGCGACCAAACGGCCCGGGCGCGATCAGGTCACGTGCCGGAGGGAGCGGCGGACCTGCCAATTCGTGCCGGGCCGAATGAGTTGCTGCCGGTGAGTGGAACACCGACAGGTCCAGGTTCGGGCTGCCGTGCTTTCGGCGGATTAGCGGTGGGTCAAGTCGCCTGGCGAAACCCGCGGACAACTCGCTCCGGGTGGTGGGACGAGCATTACAGCAGCGTGACAAACCTGGATTCGGGGGTCGGTGAGCGGCCCAGGAAACGGAGGGCTAACACTGGGACACCGGGCGTTTACGCCCGGGCGGGACGCTGACCCTGACGCAACTGCGTCCAATCGTGCCGCGCCCGGCACATCAGCGGAGGGGCGAGATGCCACGACGACTCCGGCCAGAATCCACCCGGTTGATCGCACTCGGTCTCGCGATCAGCCTGGCCGTCGCCCTGCCGGCGACGAGCCTTGCTCAAGGGATCAGCCCAGCGGTCCGCTCGGCGCGGACGACGACGCCGATCAAGCACCTGGTGGTGATCTTCCAGGAGAACGTCTCCTTCGACCACTACTTCGGGACCTACCCCGTGGCCACCAACACCAGCGGCCAGCCGTTCACCGCCAAGGCCGGTACGCCGACGGTCACCGGTCTGAGCGGAACCCTGTTGACGGCTAATCCGAATGGGGTCAATCCCCGCCGTTACGACCCGGCCAATGTCAGCGACCTGATCACCTGCGACCAGGACCACAATTACAGCGACGAACAGAAGGCCTTCGACAACGGGGCGATGGACAAGTTCGTCGCAACCCTCGGCAATGCCACCGGCAAGTCCCCCGAGGGCGCCACCTGCATCCCCGGCGATGTCATGAACTACTACGACGGCAACAGCGTCACGGCTCTCTGGAACTACGCCCAGCAATTCGCCATGAGTGACAACTCGTTCGGGACGACATTCGGCCCGTCGGCACCCGGCGCGATCAACCTCATCGCGGGCGACACCGGCGGCGTGGACGTCTCGCGCGAGGACAACAACCCGACGGTCGCCACGACCTCGGCTCAGAACGCCGACATCACGGCCGACGGCCTGGGCGGGTTTTCGCTGACGAGCGACGCCCAGCCCTACTGGGATGACTGTTCGACCCGCGACGCGGTCGGCATGACCGGCAAGAACATCGGCGATGAGCTCAATGCAGCGGGGATCAGCTGGGGCTGGTTCCAGGGTGGCTTCAAGCCCACGACGTCCTTCAAGACGGCTGCCGCCACAGTGGGTCACTACGGCCAGTCGACGAACGCCTTCATCCCCGATGAGTTCAAGAACGCCGGCTTCCGGAACGGCGTGCCCCACTCGTCCAACCAGGGCATCTGCAATGCCGTCCATCCGGTCGGAATCGCGGACGGCGGGACCGGCCAATACGGCTACAAGGACGATTACATCGCCCACCACGAGCCGTTCCAGTATTACGCCTCAACCGCCAATCCCCACCACCTGTCGGTAGCCACCAACGGGCTCGGCCAGGACACGATCGCCGGCCTGCGCTCGATCGGCGACGACACCCAGAGCTACAAGGCGGGGATCCCGCAGTTCAACACCCCCAACCACCAGTACGACACGAGCGACTGGAACCAGCTCGTTGCCGCGATCGGCGCCGGTCGCCTGCCGGGCTCGGCCCTGCCGGCCGTCAGCTTCCTCAAGGCCCCCGGCTACGAGGACGGCCATGCCGCCTACTCCGATCCACTCGACGAGCAGGCGTTCCTGGTCAACACGATCAACGCGCTGCAGGCCACGCCCGATTGGTCGAGCACCGCGGTCGTCATCAGCTATGACGACTCCGACGGCTGGTACGACCACGTCGACAGCGGCGTCACCAACCCATCGACCTCAGTCGCCGATGCCCTGACCGGCACGGGCGCCTGCGGCTCCGGTACCCCACTCGCCAGCGAGCAGGGTCGCTGCGGCTACGGCCCGCGGCTGCCACTCCTGGTCATCTCCCCGTGGGCCGGCTCCAACGTCGTCGACACCACGCTGACCGACCAGTCGTCGATCCTGCGTTTCGTCGAGGACAACTGGTCCGTCGGTCGGATTGCCGGAAGCACCGATGCGCTGGCCGGCTCGCTCGATGGGCTGTTCAACTTCAGCCATCCGCACGCCAGCCCGCCCAACGGCGGCACGTTCATCCTCGATCCGGTGACTGGCCAGGTCGAGCCATAGCGCAATGCCGGTCGGCCCTTCGTGGGTCGACGGTTTCAACGAAGGCCAGCGGCGCCGGGCACGGTCCGGCGTTGCTGGCTTTCGGCGTTCGGGTGAAACGTTGACGCCGACGAACAGCCCGGCGTGGGTCCCGATAACACGGCGCCGCGATGGTTGAATCCATGAACTGGCACGTGCCGCGGCTCACCGCAACCTGGCTCGCCGTGGCAATCGGGACCTGCCTCGCCGGCGTTGGCATCCTGACCGCGGTCAGGTGGCGCAACGACCTCCCGCGCACCTTCGTGGCCGGTCCCTTGTGGCCACGGCCCGATGGAAGCCTGCCGAGCGTCCCCCGTTATCGAAGCTTCGGCCTCGTGTGGGATCTCGAGGA
>DATGGC010000115.1:0-13724 GCA_035308745.1 Candidatus Limnocylindrales bacterium
TCGCGGAAATATTCGCCGATGGTGACGCCGCTGTACGGCGCGATGAACTGCAACGGCGCCGATTCCGAAGCTGTCGCGGCGACTACGGTGGTATATTCCATCGCGCCATGCTTGTTGAGCGTCTCGACCAGCTGCGCGACGGTCGAGCGCTTCTGCCCGACCGCAACATAGATGCACTGAACGTTCTGCCCGCGCTGATTGATGATGGTGTCGATTGCGATGGCGGTTTTGCCGGTCTGCCGGTCGCCGATGATCAGCTCGCGCTGGCCGCGCCCGATCGGGATCAGGGCATCGATCGCCTTGATCCCGGTCTGGACCGGGGTGTCGACCGACTGGCGAACGATGACCCCCGGGGCGATCCGCTCGACCGGGCGGGTCTTGGTCGTGGCGATCGGGCCCTTGTCGTCAAGCGGCCGCCCGAGCGGGTCCACGACCCGGCCCAGGAGCGCCTGGCCGACCGGCACCTCGACGACGCGGCCGGTGGTCTTGACCGTGTCGCCTTCCTTGATCTCCGAGGCGTTGCCCAGGATGACCGCGCCGACGGTCTCCTCTTCGAGGTTCAGGGCGATGCCCATCACCCCGCCCGGGAACTCGAGCATCTCGGACGAGACAGCGTCCTCGAGGCCATAGATCTGGGCGATCCCATCGCCGACCTCGACGACGGTGCCCACGCTGCGGGTCTCGGCGCCGCGATCGAAGTTGTCGATCGCCGACTTGATGATGCTGATGATCTCGTCGGACTTGATGGCCATCTGCTGATCTCCTAGAGGGCGCCCGAGACGAGCTGGTTCCGCAGTCGCTCGAGGCGACCCCGGACGCTCCCGTCGATCAGGCGGTCGCCGACTCGAACGACGAGGCCGCCGAGCAGGCTCGGGTCGACCTCCTGTTCGAGCTCGATCTGGCCGCCGGTCATCTGTTCGAGCCTGGCGATGAGGGCCTTGACCTCGGCCGGTTCGAGCGGCGCGGCGCTCACGACCCGGGCCGGGGCAAGGCCGAGGCGTTGATTGTCGAGGCGCCGAAACTCCTCGGCGATGCGCGGCAGGTCTTCGATCCGGCCGCGCTGGACGAGCAGCTTGAGCAGGTTGAGGGCCGGTCCACTGACCGTCGAGCCGAAGCCCTTGGCGACAGCGGCCTCGCGCAGCTCGGCGGCGACCGTCGGATCGCTCAGGCCACGGGCCACCGCCGGGTTCTCGAGGACCGTGGCGGCCGCGTCGAGGTCGGACCGCCAGCGATCGATCGTCTTGTCGCGGCTGGCGATCTCGAACGCCGATTCCGCGTAGCGGCGGGCGGCCGTGGACGGGCGAGCCATCAGCCGGCCGACTCCGGCGTGCCGGCCTTGGCCAGGAACTCGTCGACGAGCCGGCGCTGGCGGGCGTCGCTCATCGTCTCGCCGACCACCTGGCCGGCGGCCGCCAGGGCCAGGTTGGCGACTTCGCCGCGGAGGTCCTGCATCACCCGTTCCTTTTCGGCCTCGATCTCGGCCGCCGCCCGGACGCGCAGCCGCTCGAGCTCCTCGCGGGTCGCGGCGATGTCCGCGTCACGGGTCTCCTGGGCCACCTTCTGGGCTCGATCGATGATCTCCTTGGCCTCGCGGCGGGCTTCGGTCAGGGTGGCCTGGCGCTCGGCGACGCTCGCCTCCCGGTCATGGCGCGCCTGCTCGGCATCGGCCAGGCCCTGGGCGATCCGTTCGCGCCGGTCGTTGAGCATCTTCGTCAGCGGCCCCGAGCCGAAGGCCCGGAACAAGGCGAAGAACACGACGAAGTTGAGCGCGCTGACGATGATCCAGAAGAGGTTGATCGTCAGGCCGCCCGTCGGCGTGGCGTCCGCCGTCAGGCGGACAGCCGCGTGGCCGACCGCGCCGGCGACGGAGAGGAAGGGCATGGGAGTCGCTCCGCCGAACTAGCTGATGAAGATCGACAGGATGCCGACCACGATCGCCAGGACGCCGAGTCCTTCGGCGAACGCCGCCAGGATGATGGCCAGGCCGCGGATCTGGCCGGCCGCCTCGGGATTGCGCCCGATCGCCGTCGAGGCGAGGCCGCCGAGGATGCCGATGCCGATGCCGGGGCCAAAGACCCCCAGGGCCGCGAGCCCTGCGCCGATGTGTTCCATTCGGGTTGCTCCTCCTATGTCCGGCCAGGTGGCCGGTCTACTCGGCTGTGGTTGCTGCTGGGGCGTTCATGCTGCTCAGGCCGCGACCGGCTCGGGCCGGGACGGATGCTCGATTGCTTCGGCCGCCTCGTGGCCCATCTCGCCCTCCTCGTCGCCATGGCTCTCGACGGCCAGGACGACGAACAGGAGGCTGAGGATGCTGAAGATCAGGGCCTGGATGAAGTTGAGCATGAATTCGAGGCCCAGGAGCAGGATCGGCGCCACGACCAGGGTCAGCGACGTGATCACGGCCAGGGCCACCTCGCCACCATAGATGTTGCCGAAGAGCCGCATCGACAGGGTGACCGGCTTGACGAACTCGAGCATCAGCTCGATCAGCCCCACGAACATCGCGATCAGCCCGGCCCCGATCCCGTTGCGGAACTCGTAGACCGGGAAGAAGCGCCCCAGGTAGCCCCGGACGCCGTGCTTGCGGAAGCCCTGGAACTCGAAGTACCCGAAGCTGACCAGGGCCAGGCCCAGGGTGATGTTCACGTCGGACGTCGGTGCCCGGAGCTCTTCGATCCGGCCGACAGGCGGAATCAGGCCGCTCCAGTTGCAGAACAGGATCAGCAGGAAGAACCCGGCAAAGAGCGGGATATAGGGCTTGGCCGGCGCACCGCCCATGCTGATCCCGAAGTTCTCGAGGCTCTCGTAGGCAAACTCGACCACGTTCTGGATCCGGTTGGGGACCAGCTTCATGCCCCGCGTCGCGGAGAAGGCCAGGGCCAGCAGGACGGCCATCACGATCCACATCGTCAGGATCGTGTTGGTGATGCTGGGGTGGAAGCCGACCACCACCGACCCGCTGGCGAGGGGATGGGCCGGGTCGAGATCGAGCACCGTATGCGGTGGCGGGAACTCGAGGGTCGAGGTGATGTAGCACGTCGGGTAGCCGCACGACTGGCCCTGCGAGCCGCCCGAAGGGAACGGCGGCACGAACAGGACGGCCAGGATATCGAGCACGATCACGGCCACGACGAGCAGGCCGACGCGACGCAGCACCCGACTGTTACCCGCCGGGGCAGTCTCGGGCGCGAGGGTCTCCACCTGATCGCTCGACACGCTTGCTCCACACACTTTGAGCACGGCCAGCGGGCCGTGCTCTCAATTGTCGCTCGGGCCTCCGGCCCCTGTCAGTCGTACCTGGCCAGGAACCGGGAAATCAACCGATAGATGCCGTACGTTCCGATGCCGGCGCCGCCGATGAACCCGACGAGCAGGAAGATCGGCGTCGAACGGATCTGCAGATCGAGCCAGTGCCCGGCCAGCGCCCCACACAGGGTGGTCACCAGCAGGAGGATGCCTATCTCAGAAAAGAGGGCGAAATAGGCTCCGGTTTGGCCCGTCAAAGCGCCCGGAGTGTAGCAGCTGCCAACTGACAGCGGCAAACTCCGGGTGCTCGAATGGGCAGGTTCCGGCGTCCGGGCCGGCCGGGCTCAGGGCTGGATCACGAAGACCGTGGCACCGCGCCGGGTGACCCGCAACGGACTGTTGCTGCCGAGCGTGGCCACCTGCACGAAGCTGGTCGAGCCGTGACCGCGGGTCGGCGGGGCCGGACGAGGCACGGTCGCCGGCACGAATGCGGCCGAGCTGACCCAGGCGCCGACATTGCCGACCTGGTCGATGCCCCGCACGCGATACGTGTAGGTGCTCCCGTTGGTCACGGTCCGCGAGGCGGTCGTGGCCCCCACGGGCACCGTCACCGAGACGAACGTGCCCGAGTTCCGGCTCTCCTGGAGCTGGTAGTACTTCACCCCGGAGCCGACGTCCGTGCCGCTCCACTTCAGGTTGATCGAGACCGTTGTGCTGGTGGTCGAAACCGCCACGATCTTGGGTGCGGTCGCTACCGGCCCGAAGGTGTCGGGCTCGATCGTGACCACCACCGTGCCGAAGGCCACGTCGCCGCGACCGTCGGACAGCTCGTACTGGAACTGGTCGGTGCCGGTCAGCAAGCCGGTCGGGTCGTAGGTCACCGACTGCTTGTCGGCCGCGATCGCGGCATGGCCGTCGGCGCCCTGGATCAGGCCGATGATGGTCAGCGGGTCGCCGTCAGGATCGAAGTCGTTGGCCAGGACGTCGATCGTGTTGGGGCCGCTGCCCTGGACCACGGTCGCCGTGTCGGTGATCGCCGCCGGCGGATGGTCGACCCCGGTGATCGTGATCGTGAACGTCTGGGTGGCGCTCGTGTCGATCCCGCCGTTGGCCGTCCCGCCGCTGTCCTGGACCGACACGGTCACGGTCGACACGCCATTTCGGTTGGCAGCCAGCTTGAAGGTCAGTTGGCCGCTGGTGTCGATCGCGGGCTGGACGCTGAACAGGTTGTGGTGATCGTTGGTGACGTTGTAGGCGAGGACCGTCTGGCCGGCCTCGTCGGGGGGACCGGGACTGAAGCCGTGGGTCCAGGCCGGCAGGGTGTGGGTGACCGGGCTGGATTCCTCGCCGCACGTGATCGAGGTCCCGGAGGCTGGGCAGGTTGGCGTGGTGAACGTCCCGCCGACCACGAACGACGGCGCGTCGTTGACCGCCGTCACGCTGATCGTGAACGTCTGGGTCGCGCTCGTGTCGGCCCCGCCGTTGGCGGTCCCGCCATCGTCGTGGAGGGTGACCGAGACGATCGTGCTGCCGTTGGCATTGGGCGCGGTCGTGAAGGTCAGGGCGCCGGACGGCGAGACGGCCGGCGGGGAGCTGAACAGCGGGTTGTTGTCGTCGGTCACGATGAAGTTGAGGGTCTGGCTGGGATCGCCGGGGCCGGAGCTGATGGGGCTGGCCCAACCGGGCACGGCCACCGGCCCGGCATCTTCGAGCACCGTCTGGTCGCTGCCCTTGGTGAAGGTCGGGGCCTGGTTGACCAGGGTGACGGTGATCGTGAAGGTCTGGATCGCGCTCGTGTCGACCCCGCCGTTGGCCGTGCCGCCGTCGTCGTGGATCTGGACGGAGACCGTCGCGACCCCGTTCGTGTCGACCGCCGGGGTGTAGCTCAGGGTGCCGTCCGAGGCGATGCTCGGCTGCGCGCTGAACAGGCCGTTGTTGTCATTGCTGACGATGAAGCTGAGGGCCTGGCCCGATTCGGTCGGGTCGAGCCCGGGGCTCAGGCTCGTCGCCCAGCCGCTGACGGCGGGCGGGCTCGAGTTCTCGAGCACTGTCTGGTTGGTGCCCTTCACGAAGGACGGGACCTGGTTGACGTGGGTGATCGTGACCGTCACGGTCGCCGTGTCAACGCCCCCGTTGCCATCGCTGATCGAGTAGTTGAACGAGTCCGAGCCATTGAAGTGGGCCGCCGGCTGGTAGTGGACGCCACCGCCGCCGGCATCCTTGGTCGCCGTGCCGTGGGACGGGGTCGAGACCGCGGTCACGACGAGGGTGTCGCCGTTGGGATCCGTGTCATTGGACAGGACCGGGACGGCGGTGCTGGCGGCCCCTTCCAGGACCGTGATCGAGTCGTCCGTCGCCGTTGGCGCGACGTTGAGGATCGTCAGCGTCGCCGTGTCGGTCTTGGTCAGGTAGGTCGACGTCACCGTGTGCGCCCCGACCGAGGCCGCCGAGCAGCTCGTCGTGTCGCAGCTGCCGTCGGGCAGGATCGTGAGGACCGCGGTGCCGGTCACGTCGGTCTGGTTGCCGGCCGTGTCGAACGCGATGGTGGTGTAGGACTGCGAACCGGGCGTCATCGAGCTGGTCGACGGCGAGACGGTGATGTGGTTGACCGCACCGGGTGTGACCGTGAAGGTCAGCGCGTCGTGCAGGCCGCCGTCGGTGGCCGTGATCGTCACCGGGCCGGCCAGGACGCCGGTGACGGTGTCGGTGACCACGCCCGAGGCACCCGTCGTCGGGCTGGTCAGGCCGCTGACCGTGCCGGTCCCGGCCGACTTGGTGAAGAAGACCTGTTCGCCGGAGACCGGGTTGCCGGCCGCATCGGTCACGGTCGCGGTCACGCCCCGGGTCGCTCCGGACGCCAGGCTGGCGCTGCTCCCGCTGACGACCAGCGACGACGCGGAGCCGGCGACCACGGTGAAGGTCAGGGTCTTGGTCAGGCCGCCGTCGGTCGCCAGGACCGTGACCGATCCGGCGCCAAGGCCGGTCAGGGTGTCGCTGGCCATGCCCGAGCCATCCGAGGTGGGACTGGTGAAGCCCGTGACGGATCCGGACCCGGCCGACTGGCTGAACACGACCGTGTCGCCCTGGACCGGGTTGCTGTTGGCGTCGGTGACCGTCGCCGTGACGATTCGGGTGCTGCCCGACGTCAGGGGCGTGGTCGCGCCGGCAAGGTTGATGTGGGCCGCGGGGCCGGCCACGATCGAGAACGACAGGGCGTCATGCAAACCGCCCAGGGTCGCCGTGATCGTGGCGGGGCCCGCCCCGATGCCGGTGACGGTGTCGGTCACGATCCCGGACGCGCCGGTGGTGGGGCTGGTGAGGCCGGTCACCGTGCCCGAGCCCGCGGACTTGGTGAACACGATCGTCTGGCCCGACACGGCGTTGCCCGCGGCATCGGTCAGGGTCGCCGTCACGTCGCGGGTCGAGCCCGAGGCCAGGTTGCTGCTGCTGCCGCTGACGGTGAGATGGGCCGCGACACCGGCGACGATCGTGAAGGTCAGGTCGTTGCTGGTGACCCCGCCGTCACTGGCCTCGATCGTGATCGAGCCGACCAGGGTGGCGTTGATGATGTCGGTCGCGACGCCGGATCCGTTGGTGATCGCACTGGTCAACCCGCTCACGGTGCCCGTGCCCGTGGTCTTGCCAAAGACGACCGTCTGACCCGAGATGGGGTTGCTGGCGGCGTCGGTCAGCGTGGCCGTCAGCGTGCGATTCGTACCTGAAGCGAGGTTGGATACGCTGCCCGCAAGGACGAGCGAGTTCGGGTCGCCGGCCACGACGGCCAGGCTGACGGCATCCGTGCCGGCGCCCGCGGTCGTTCCGGTGATCGTGATCGCACCGGCCGTGGCTCCGGTGACCGTGTCGGTCGCGGTACCTGAGTCATCCGTCGATGGGCTGCCCAGGCCGGACACCGAGCCGCTGCCGGCGGTCTTGCTGAATGTGACCGACTGGCCGATCACGGGGTTGCCGAAGGCATCCTCGACGAGGGCGCTGATGTCGCGGGTCGATCCGGACGCCAGGTCGCTGGTGTCGGTGGCGGACATGTCGATCGTGGTCGCTGCTCCGGCGCTGACCGTCGTGTCGGCGCTGCCGGTGATCGAGGAGTCGCCCGTGTCGGTCGCGGTCACGGACTGGAGGCCGGCTGTCGCCAGGGTCAGGTCGAAGGTGTGGGTCCCGGCGTCATCGACGGTGAACGTGTAGTCGGCCGGCAGGGACGCGCCCGGATTGCTGTCGGAGCTGCTGAACGTGACCGTGCCGGCATAGAGCGGGTCGGTGATGCCTGCGAGCTGGGCCGTGACCGTCAGCGAATGGTCGACAACCCCGGCGACCTCGGTCGTCGAGAGCCCGATCACGAGGGTATCGCCTGGGTCGGCCAGGGCTGCGCCAACCGGCAGCGAGAGGGTCAGGAGGAGGACGGAGGCGAAGAGGCGGGCCGCGAGTCGCATGGGTCTCACCTGACTAGCAAATGATGGCTGGCGCTGTGAACGGGTTGGAGTGTCGCGAGCCGTTGGTCGCCACCAGGGTCGGGAAGAACGTACCGATCCCATACGTGTGGTTCGTGGCGCTGGGCGGGCCTACCGTGCCCGAGCCGGAGCCGACCGCGTCACCGCTCCCATCGCCGAAATCGATGATCCAGCCCGTTCCGTTGAGGTACGTCCCAGAGAATGTGTAGGTGCAGCCCGACTGGAAGTTGGGCGTGAAGCTGGTCACGACTGGAGCCGGCGGCGTCGGGGTCGGCGTCGGGGTGGGCTTGGGGGTGTGGGTCGGCGTCGGTGTGGGCGTGGGAACCGGGGTGGGCACTGGCGTCGGGACGGGCGTCGGCTTCGGTGTCGGGGTGGGCTTCGGAGTCGGGGTTGGGCTCGGGACGGATGACGGCGACGGGCTCGGAGACGCCACGAAGCTGGGGCTCGGGGTCGGGAACGGGGTCGGTGTTGCGAAGATCGACGGCACGGCGGTCGGCGAGGGCGACACGAGGCCAACGAGCGGTGCCGTGGCGGTTGCCGGCGAGACGCCGCCCTGGAAGATCGACAGCTGGGGATGGACGATCACCGCCGCCGCAACGACGAAGATTCCTGCGGCAACGAGCAAGGCCGCCAGGCCGTCGCGCACGAGGCGCCGTCCTCGGCGGCCCCGACCCCGGCCGGCGCCCGCGTCGGCCAGTGGCACTGGCGGGTTGAAGACCGGCGCACTCGGGGGCAGGCCAATCCCCGGGCCACCGGCCATCGAAGATGTCTTGGGCAGCAGGGCCGCGGCCGCGGCGGCCTTCTCGCCTTCTTCGGGAGCGAACAATCGGAATCCGCTCGGAGCTGTTGCCGATGGCGCCGCTCCGGGCGTGGCACGTGGCCTCAGGACCTCTGCCGCCGTTTCCGACAGGACGGGCAGCATCGCCGCTTCGGCGGCGGCGCTCGCTGCGGCAATCGTGAGCGCCGGGACTGGCTTGGACAGGTTGGCCGGGGCGACGGCCGCACTCCGGCCGGCCGAGCCGAGGGCCTCCCCGGCCGGACCGAGGGCGACTGGGGCTGGAGGAACGGCGGCGGCCATCGTCGGCTGCGGAGCCTTGAACACCGGCGCTGCTGCCGGCGGGGAAGCAGGGATGGGAGTCGGGGCCGGGGTAGCTGCCGGCGGTTTCGTGGCGGCGCCAGGGGCTACCGCCGCAGGTCGCTGGCCGAGTGCCGTTGCCGGGACCTGGGACGCGCCGGCCGTTGCCGGAGCCTGCGTCCTGGCGGCGGTCGCCGGGATCTGGGTGGGACTGGCGGCTGCCGGGATCTGGGTCGCCGCTGCGATCGCGGCTGGGGCGGCGACCGCCGTCGGGACGGGGGGCGGCGGGTCCTGGTCCTGGTCAGTCAGGATTCCGAAGACCCGGCGGAGGGCCTCGCGACCGATCTCAGCGTCCATCGGGTCGGCCTGGAACATTTTCTTGATGGCTGCTTCCCGTCGCTGGCGTACGACGAGATAGCCGACGCCCCAGGCGAGGATCGCCACGGTGAGCACGATCGCGAGGATGATGGGCAGGCTCATGGACGTTTCTGAGCAGTCTCCGGCTAGGGTCGGAGCCCGATGCTAGCACTCACCCCCGGAGTTGAGGATTAGGAATAGTGCCGATTGTGTGGAACGACAGGGTGGTTCGGAGCAGGTGGTTGGGCAGCGGTCCGCTGGAGTCGCCGGGGGCGGCCGGACCGATCTGAGCGCCCGACTGGCCGTCCACCCAGAATGACCCGATGAGCCACCAGCCATCCGAGCGGCCGGTTCGAGCGGGTCGCCTCGCCCTGCTCGTTGTCGCCAGCCTGGTCTTCGCCGCCTGTGCCTCGACGCCCGCGACGCCGCCGGCGAGTGCCGGCCCGGGCTCGAGCCAGGGCCCCTCATCAGCCCCAGGCAGCCAGCCGAGCGCGCTGCCCAGCGAGCAGCCAAGTGACGAGCCAAGTGAAGAGCCAAGTGACGAGCCAAGCTCTCTGCCCAGCCTCGCGCCGACCGCCGTCCCGGCCACGCCAACCCCGAGCCCGACGGCCACGACCCAGGCGGCGTGTGCCAACCAGGTCCTGCGGAGCATGACCAAGGCCCAGCGGATCGGCGAGCTGTTCGCCCTCGGACTGGCCAAGAACCAGCTCGGAACCGCCGAGCTGAGCGCAATCCAGAACCAGCACGTCGGCACCGTCTGGTTCACGGCAACCACGACGATCGGTGTCGCCGGAATCCGGGCAGTGACCAGCGCGGTCCAGGCCCAGGCGACCGTGGCCGCTACCGACGGCGTCGAGCTGTTGATCGCGGCCAACCAGGAAGGCGGCCAGGTCCAGGCGCTCAAGGGGACCGGCTTCGCGACCATCCCTTCGGCGGTCGTCCAGGGCGGTCGCTCGATCGCCACGCTCACGGCCGAGGCCAAGGTCTGGGGCCAGGAGCTCAAGTCGGCCGGCGTCAACCTCGACTTCGCTCCGGTCGCCGATGTCGTCCCGCCCGGCACCGACTCGACCAATCAGCCGATCGGCGTCCTGCAGCGCGAGTACGGCCACGACCCGGTCACCGCCGGCAGCCACGCCGCGGCATTCATCGCCGGGCTGACCGCGGCCGGGGTGGACACCACGGCCAAGCACTTTCCGGGGCTGGGCCGGGTCGAGAACAACACCGACTTCTCGGCCAACGTGGTCGACGACGTGACCACCGCCCACGACCCGTACCTCGGCTCGTTCCAGGATGCGATCGACGCCCACGTGCCGTTCGTCATGGTCGCCCTGGCGACCTACACCAGGATCGACCCGGACAACCTCGCCGCCTTCTCGCCGACGGTGATGGGCATCTTGCGCAACCAGCTCGGGTTCAAGGGCGTGATCACGTCGGACTCTCTGACGGCCAAGGCCGTCGCCTCGATCCCCGCCGGCCAGCGGGCGATCGACTTCCTGGTCGCCGGCGGCGACCTGGTGGTCGTCAACAGCGCCAGCGCGATGGTCACCATGGTCAACGCGGTCCAGGCCCGGGTCACGACCGATCCGGCGTTCTCGCACCTGGTTGACGAGGACGCCCTGCTCGTCCTCAAGGCCAAGGCCGCGGCCGGCCTGCTGCCCGCCGGCTGCTAGGTCGGCCGGCGGCCGGTCCGGCTCTCGGCCTTGGTCGCGGGCGGCTCGCCGACATCCTCGTACGAGCTCGCTTCGAAGTCGTCGATCACCAGCGAGCGCCGGGTCAGGAGCAGCAGAAGCAGGCCCGAGGCGACGACGACGCCCAGGAAGCCATACAGCTGGCCCGCGCCCGACAGCACGAACGACAGGACGGCCAGGACCAGCGACAGCCCATAGATCACGAGGACCGCCTTCGTCTGGCTGAGACCCATGTCCATCAGCCGATGGTGGACGTGGCCTCGATCCGGCGTGAACGGTGACGAGCCGGTCGCCAGTCGCCGGACGATGCTCCAGAACGTGTCGATGATCGGCACACCCAGGACCAGCAGGGCAACGGCAACCTTGGCCGTGCCCAGGATCGACAGGACGGCCAGCGAGAAGCCCAGGAGCATCACCCCACTGGTCCCGGCGAAGATCGACGCGGGGTGGAAGTTCCAGCGCAGGAACCCGAGCAGCGCTCCGGCCAGGGTGAAGCACAGCAGGGCGACGTAGGGCTGACCGAAGGGGCCGACACCAACGGTCAGGCTGATCAGGCCCAGGGTGAACGCGGCAATCAGCCCGATCCCGCTCGACAGGCCGTCGAGGCCGTCGATCCAGTTGATGCTGTTGATCATGCCCACGATCCAGAAGATCGTGAACGCCACGCCCCAGGCGCCATCCAGGTCGATCTGGCCCGCCCCAAACGGGTTGGCGATCGAGGTGATGTTCACCCCGAGGAGGACCGCGCCGCTCGCCAGGATCAGCTGGCTCACGAGCTGCCAGCGGGCGCGCAGGTTGAGCACGTCGTCCAGCAAGCCGATGACCACGGCGAACGCCGACCCGGCCAGCAGCGCCGTCATCTGGGCCTGGCCGATCGACAGCAGGCTGAACCCCGGTCCCAGCGAGCCGCTCGCGACAAGGACGGTCAGGAACAGCGAGACGCCCAGGAAGCCGATCCCGACGGCGACCCCGCCGCCCCGCGCGATCGGCTGGGTGTTCACCCGGCGGTGGTTCGGCTCATCGACGATGTCCAGCCGGCGGGCGACTTCGCGGACCAGCGGGGTGAGCAGGAAGCTGATCAGGGCGGTGGCGACGAAGGCGGCGATGAACGCCGGGAGGAGCTGCGGCAGGCCGGCGATCAGCCGCATGGCGAAAGGACCATCACGCCTCGGGCAGCCCCGGCACGGGGAAGCGATCGGCGATCTCGCGGGCCGCCGCGCCGAGCCGGGCCAGCTTGGCCGGTTCGTCGCGGACCGCGATCGCCTCGACGATCAGGTTAGCGATCGCGCGCATCTCGTCGGTCCCGAAGCCGCGAGTGGTGGTGGCGGGCGAGCCGATCCGGATGCCGGAGGCGATGTTGGGCGGGTTCGTGTCGAACGGGATGGCATTCTTGTTGACCGTGATCCCGATCTCGTCGAGGAGGCGCTCGGCCTCCCGGCCGGTCACGCCGAGCGGCGTCACGTCGACCAAGATCAGGTGGTTGTCGGTCCCGCCGGTCATCAGCCGGGCACCCAGCGACTGGAGGGTCTCGCCCATGACCCGGGCATTGGCCACGACCCGCGCCTGGTAGTCGCGGAACTCCGGGGTCAGGGCCAGCTTCAGGGCCACGGCCTTGCCCGCGATGATGTGCATCAGCGGCCCGCCCTGGACGCCGGGGAAGACACTCCGGTCGATCGTCGCCGCGAGGGTCGGCTTGACCATCGGATAGTTGGCCGGATCGACGCTGGGCGGCAGCTCGTTGCGGCTGAAGATCATCCCGCCGCGAGCGCCGCGGAGCGTCTTGTGGTTGGTGGTGGTGACGATATCCGCGTGCGGGAACGGGCTCGGATGGAGGCCCGCCGCGACCAGCCCGGCGACGTGGGCCATGTCGACCCACAGCAGGGCACCGACCGAATGGGCGATGTCGGCCATCCGCTCGAACTCGATGATCCGGGGATAGGCCGAGGCGCCGGCCACGATCAGCTTCGGCCGCACCTCGCGGGCCTGGACCTCCAGCGCGTCGTAGTCGATCCGCTGGTCGTCCTCGCGCACCCCGTAGGCGTGGATCTCGAAGTAGCGGCCGCTGAAGTTGAGGGCCATGCCGTGGGTCAGGTGGCCGCCGTGGGCCAGGTTCATGCCCAGGACCTTGTCGCCCGGGTTCACCGAGCTCAGGTAGGCCGCCATGTTGGCCTGGGCCCCCGAGTGAGGCTGGACGTTGACGTGCTCCGAGCCCGGGAAAAGCTCGAGGGCCCGATCCTGGGCGAGCCGCTCCACGACGTCGACGTACTCGCAGCCGCCGTAGTAGCGCTTGCCGGGCAGGCCCTCGGCGTACTTGTTGGTCAGCCACGAGCCCTGCGCCTCGAGGACCGCCTTGAACACGTAGTTCTCGCTGGCGATCAGCTCGATCTTGTCGTGCTGGCGGTGGCGCTCGCCCTCCATCGCGGCCCAGACGTCAGGGTCCACCTCGGCAACGGATGCCCAGGGCAGGGCTGCTGTCTGGCTGGCACTCATCACGGAACTCCTCGGGCCTGGTCAGGGCATCGGACGGCGCGCCGCCCATCTTCCCACGCCCGGCCCGCCGTGGGCGCGCCCGGGGCGTGGCGCGGTGGCGTCGTTCCGTGGCGGCTGCGGAAATCCAGTCGAGCGACGGGTCTTCGAGCTCCACCCGGCGCCATGAGGCGGCCCTGCCCTGGCCGGGCAGGCGCCCGTGTGTTCCGGGAACAACCAAGCGCCTGAAGCGGGCTTCACTCGGAGGGAGGCGGCCACTTTTCATCCCGCGCCACGCTCGGGTCGGGACAGGTTGCGCGACGAAAGCCTCTGGACCCGCCCGAAACCGGGTATTTGCTGTTCTGGGCACACCTGGGAAGCCGGCGCAGAGGCGGCACGAAGCCGGCGCGGGTACCCAGTACCTCAGAC